>CAYYET010000065.1:0-5684 GCA_964471075.1 uncultured Bdellovibrionales bacterium | reverse complement strand
CGAGGGTTTTTACGCCCCGCCACGTTAACAGTGTGGTGCCTTCAGCCGCTCGGCCACCTCTCCATGATTTTCTGCTACAGTATCCAGCCTATCAATTTTTTGGCTTAAAATCAAGATAACGCCATTAGCGCGCCAACACAATGCCAAAAACACTTCTGGCACCGTGTTTTTTAAGCATTCGAGCACATTCCTCCAGGGTGGTGCCAGTGGTAGCGACATCATCAATAAGCCACAGATCTTTATCTTTGAGAGCACTTTCTTTCCCTGTAGTGATTTGAAAAGCATTCTTGAGATTAGCTAAGCGTTCTTCTCGGGAACTGGTTTTCATCTGAGGTTTGGTGTAACGGGAACGAATAAGCGTTTCAGTGATAACCGGAAGCGTCAGACCAGGAGTCAGATTGACAGCTATTTCTTCTGCGAGAAGGAGAGACTGATTAAATCCACGAAAGCGTAGTCGTCTGGGATGGAGTGGGACAGGCACAAGAGCTTGAGGAAGAAGCAAGCTGCTTTTTTCAAGGGCGCTAATAAGAAGATGTCCGAGAGGCGCTGAAAGTCCAGGAAGGAAGCGGTACTTATAAGTATGAAGAAGAGAAGAAAGTAAGGGGTCCTTGTAATACGAAGCCACAAAAAGACCATCTAGAGGAGTGGAGTGGTTCTTGCGACAAGCAAAGCATACTTCTCCTTGAGGGGTAATCTGTCGTAAACAGGCAGGACAATGCTGTTCAATACGCAGAGGAATATGTTGTTCACAGGTAGGACAGAGCCAAAAGCCTCGGATATGGCAACCGAGGCAACGAAGGGGAAAGAGGGTGTCAAGAATCCCTTTCCAAAGTGGTGTGAGAGAGAAAGACACAGGAGAAATGGTCACGAGCAGAGAATAGTCTCGCCTTTGACAGAAAGGCGGAGCAGCTTCTTTTTAGGAGTGGCCAGAAGTTTTTGAGCAATAGGTTTTTCTACCAGATCTTGGATATTTTTTCGTACCAGACGCGCTCCTTGTTCCGGGGCAAAACTTTTTTTGGCAATGGTTTCGATTACTTTTTTTCCAGTTTTCAGTGTAATACCTTTCTGCTTCAAGCGTTCGGACAAAGTATCAAGTTCGAGTTTGGTAATATGGTTGATGGCTTCTTTGGAGAGAGGATTGAAAACAATCGTTTGATCAAGACGAGCCAAGAGCTCGGGACGCATTTCTTTTTTGAGCTCATTGAGAACATCACGCTTGATAGTCTCAAACTGCTCCCCGATATTTTCCGAAGAAAGCGATTTTGCAAAGCCGATACGAGCACTTTGTGTAAAAGCGGCAGTACCGATGTTGGAAGTCAGAATAATGAGAGCATTTTTGAAGCTAACACTGCGGCCTTCGGCATCCGTGAGAGTGCCCTCATCAAGGATCTGAAGGAGAATATTGAAGACATCCGGATGAGCCTTTTCAATCTCATCGAACAAAACAACGCTATAAGGTTTACGTCGGATAGTTTCGGTTAGTTTCCCGCCTTCACCGTGGCCAATATAGCCCGCGGGAGCGCCGAGAATCTGGGCTACGCTGTGGCGTTCCATGAATTCACTCATATCAAGCCGAATGAGGGCCTGGCGACTACCAAAGAACTCTTCAGCCAACAGTTTAGCAATGTAGGTTTTGCCTACGCCAGTAGGGCCGAGGAAGAGAAAGGAACCAAGAGGTCGGTCGGGATCGCTAATATTACTGAGTGATCGAGCCAGGGTTTCTTCGAGAGCATTAGCTGCTTCGTTTTGACCTACCAGTCGAGACTCAAAGACTTCATGAAGGTGAGAAAGTTTTTCGCCGGGATTACTCTGAGCCAGTTTTTCAAAAGGAATACCGGTCATATGAGCCGTCGTCCGGAGAATATGTTCTTCAGTGACTTTCTTGGTATCAGAACTCGCTTCTTCGTGGTACTTATGCTTCAGATTTTTGATTTTCTTTTCCAGGGCTTGTTCGCGAGCGTACCATTTGGCGGCATCATCGTAGTTTTCGTGCTTCGTGAGAGATTCTTTTAGAGAAATAGTAGCTCGCAGTTCTTCTTCCAGCTGAAAGAGGGCTGTAGCGAATGGTGATTTATTTTTCCCTTGTTTTGTCAGAGCTGAAGCTTCGTCGATGATATCAAAGGCTTTGTCGGGAAGGAAACGATCAGGAATGTAGCGAATACTGAGATCAACAGCTAAGTCAATAATTGGTTGAGCCAGGGTAACATTATGAAAAGTCTCATAACTTCCTTTGACCTGGGAAAGGATGTGTTTGGTTTCCTCAGCAGTAGGTTCTGAGACGACCAGAGACTGAAAACGTCGATCAAGAGCCGGATCCTTTTCGACATGACGCTTGTATTCTGAAAGAGTGGTAGCACCAATACACTGAATATCACCTCGAGAAAGGGCGGGTTTCAGGATATTAGCAGCATCAAGGCCACCCGAAGTATTTCCTGCACCAACGATAGTATGAATTTCATCAATAAAGAGGATAACATCCTGGTTTTGAGAGGCTTCTTTGATAATTTCCTTCAGTCTGGCTTCAAATTCTCCTCGGAAGTTTGTTCCAGCCACCACGAGGGCTAAATCAAGGGAAAGAACTCGCTTGCCAAACAGGGTATGAGGGACATCGCCACGAGTAATTTTTTTGGCCAGGGCGGCGACAAGAGCAGTTTTTCCTACTCCTGGTTCCCCGATCAAAAGGGGGTTATTCTTATTCTTTCGAGTTAGGATTTGCACCATGCGGTCGAGTTCTTTTTTTCGACCGACCAGCAAATTTTGACTGGCATGATTATCCTGACTCATGTCAGTGGTGAATTGATCCAACGAGGGAGTGGCTGAGGATTTGCGAGTGCGAGTTTCAGGAAGAGCCATATCTGGCATATCAAACATCTTAGAAAGTTGGGGAAAATGATCAAAGTTCAGGTGAGCTTCAATGGTGCTTTGGATTTTCTTTTCACTAATTTTAAGCGTGGTCAAAATAGTATCAAGTACTTCACTGGGAGACTCGAGGAGGGCATAGACCAAATGCTCTGTTCCGACGTACGGATAGCGAAATTCACTGGCTAATGAGTACGATCGGCGTAGATGGTCTTTCAATTCAGGGGAAAGGGGAATAGGCTCGGTTTTTGAAAGAATCTTTGCGCCTGGCTTTTTTTTGAGACACAGTTTGGCCAGGGTTTCTTTTTCAAAACCGATGTTTTCCAGAATAATACTGCCCAGGCTGCCATTTTCAAGAAAAATGGCTAAAAGAAGATGTTCCGGTTCAATGGTGGTGTGGCGGGTATAATGAGCAATGTCGCGCGCTTCCTTGAGGCTGTGGCGGGCGTGGAGGGTCAATTTTTGGCCAAAAGTAGTTTCTAGCATACAAAAAATCAGGGTTTCAGATACTTCTATTTTAGGCGCTCCATCTCCTCACTGTCAAACCACGAGTTTGAATGATTTTCTGGCCAAAAGTTTTTGAAAAAATGGCTGAAGTATGGTACACTTTTCATACAGTAGGAGTAAACAAAATACAAACACACAGTAATGTTTCTTGGTCTTGGAAAACCTTATTTTCTTGGTATTGATTTTGGCACCTCGCTTATTAAAGCGGTGGAACTAACGATCGAAAATGGTAAACCGAAGCTGGTAAATTACGGGCAGGTAGACCTCTTTCAGATTGAAAAGACTCATACGCATGCAGAACCAGTAGCGCATGAGCAAGAGATGTCAGTGTATCTGCGTGCTTTACTTGAACACTTCCATCCAAAAAGTACCTCTGCCTATGTGGCTATGCCGGCCTTTATCGGTTTGGTGTCGCTTGTTGAGCTTCCAGAAATGGATGAGAAGGAACTAGCAGAAGCCATGCCTTTTGAAGCACAGAAATATATACCATCCGCCTTGGAAGATGTCGCGTTGTCGTGGGAAGTAGTAGGGATACGAGAAGCGTCTCCTGGGCGTCCGAAGTCTATGGAAGTGTTGTTGGTAGCCGCGCTTAATAAAGAGGTCAATCGCTATAAACAATGTATTGCTGATGCTCATTTGAAGATGGAATTTCTGGAATTGGAAACCTTTTCTTTGGCTCGAGCTCTTCATCGAGAAAAGACGGGTATGGCTCTGATTATAGATATTGGTTCTCGAGCCACCAATGTTATTTTGGTAGATGATGGAGTGGTGCGAGTAAGTCGTAATCTTGACGTGGGTGGAAGAGAAGTAACCCATACCCTCCAGGAGGGTCTTAATATTGCTTCTGATCGAGCAGAAACACTCAAAAAAAGCGGTAAAGATTTCTTCAATGTTCCGGAATCGGCCCTGGTGTTTCCTGCTCTAGAAATGATTGGGAGTGAAGCACAGCGCATCCTCGCTTCCTATGGAGAACGTTATCCAGAAAAAAAATGTGAGAAAGTTATTCTTTCCGGAGGGACAGCTCATATGGCAGGACTGGCGCAATATTATAATCGTATGCTCGGTTTACCGGTAGAACTTGGGGATCCATGGAAGAATATAGCCTATGAGGACCGTCTCGCAGAAGAAGTGAAGTCGCTGGGGACTTCTTTCTCGGTAGTTTTGGGACTCGCTTTGGCTGGAGTAGATAGTGTGATGGTACGGGAAGAGCCACTCAATAGGAAGAAATTTTCTTTAAAAGAGATTCTTAATAAAAAATTGTAATTTTTTACGACAAAGCCATGGCTGGTGTCAATCTTTCACAATCTATCACGGGGGACGAAAAAGCTTCGAAGTCTGTTTCTAGCTTTACTTCAGGGATGCCCATTAGTGTCGGACTGCTCGTCCTCACTCTTATTGGATGGGGCGGGATGCGCTGGTATATGTATTCCTTGGATAACAAGATTAATCAGGTCACAGCTGATATTACAGCCAGTAGTGGCGCGCTTCAGGATGAGCGCGTAGATCGGATTACGAACTTTGATGCTCGGTTGTCACTTCTTAATGCTGATCCAGCCGAATCGATTGATCCTACGCCCATGCTCACCGAACTCGAGAGTCTGATTGTTCCTCAAGTGACCCTAAAAGACTATGCCTACGATCAGACTACGGGAGAAACGAAACTCACAGGCAGGACTACAAATTTTCGTTATGTAGCAGAACAAATTATTAGTCTCAAATCCAGTCCTTCCTTTTCTCGGGTAGACGTCCAGTCAACAAGTCGGAGTGAGGGAGGGGCCATAGAATTCACCTTGCTTGCTTCCAAAGCAGTAAACTAAATACATTTTCTTATGAGTCTAAAAATTTTGATGATTCCCTTCTCGATACTCATGATTCTTGTTTTGGGTATTGGATTTATCAAACCAGATTATACAGCAATGGGAGAAAAGAGAGCGTTGTATGCCAGTAAACTGGCAGAACAGGACAATATACGGATGCTTTTGGGTAATATTGATACTCTTAACCATGCAGTGGATAATGAAAAGGAAGCAGAGGATTTTTTGCAGTACTATATTCCCAAAGATACTGATCAGGATCGAGTAATTGATATGCTTAACTTTCTGGCGGCCCAGTCAGGAGTGGTAACTGATGTTATTTCCATCACTCCTCTTGAAGAAAGTGCTGAGGATGTGGCAGCAGAAGAGGCTGCTTTGGTGCCAGATCCTAATGCTCTCGATCCTGTGACCGGGCTACCGGTCACGGTTTTACCGCCGTACAAGGTAAAGACACGAACTTTCTCAGCTGATGTTACGGTAAAAGGAAAATACGAGAATATCAAA
>CAYYET010000064.1:0-5727 GCA_964471075.1 uncultured Bdellovibrionales bacterium | reverse complement strand
ATCGTGATGGTGAGAACGCCCTTGTCATAGTGAGCCTGGGCGTCGCTCCCTTTCACGGCCATCGGCAGGACGACTGAGCGAGAGAAGCTGCCCGTGCGGACCTCCTTGCGGTAATAGTCCTCACGCTTCACTTCCTGCTTGTCCTCGCTTGATCCGCTGACGGTCAAGACATCATTTTCGATGGTGATGTCGACTTTAGCGGGATCAACTCCCGGCAGCGAGAGCTCCGCCACAACGTTATCTTTGTCTTGGTAGACATCGAGCGCTGGGAAGAAATCTGCTCCGAGAAAATCCTCTCCGAAGAAACGACTAAGATCGTTCGTCGGCATAAATGGAATAAGATGGCGTGTCATAGGTTCTCACCTCCTTTCTATTATTAGGCTCTTTTTGTTTATTTGCTGTTGAATTATTTCACTGAAACCTTGGCTGGACGAATCACTTTGCTACCGATACGGAATCCATTCTGAAGCACTTTGGCTACTTTCTCTTCTGAATTTTCTTTTCCTTCTTGTTCGTGACTGACTGCCTCGTGGATGGTGGGGTCAAATGGATCCCCTACTTTCGCTTCGATGACTTCGACACCGTTCTGCTTTACTACGTCTTCGAGCTGCTTTTCGATGTACTGGATACCGACAACCCATGGACTTTCTTTTTGTTCTTCTGGCACATGCATGGTTGCGGCACGGAAGTTATCAAGGACCGGGACGATATCGAGAATTAATTTTTCTATCAGATACCCACCAAGTTCTTTCTGTGATTCTGCCTGGCGTTTCTTGTAGTTTTCAAAGTCCGCTTGCACTCGTTTCAGGTCATTCAGATACTCCTCAGCTTTTACCTGCCATTCCGATTTTTCTTCTTTCATTTCTGAAACTTCTTCTTGTTTTTCTACTTTTTCTTCTTCTACTGATTTTTGTTGTTTTTTAGACATAGGCGATCAATATAATTACGAGTGAAGTACCGAGCATACGACGCATATATTCAATCAGCGATTTATTCTTGGCATAATTCATGCGCTTCGGACCAATAATGGCGAGCATGCCGCGACCTTCATCTGTCTGATACGGAGCGACAATCATGGAGCAGTTGGTGATACCAGCAATCGGATTTTCGTTTCCAATAAAGATACGAGTTTCGCCATCTTTCAATGTTGGTAAGAGTCCATCAATTTTCTCATCCATCGAATCAAGCGTTTCTACTAACCGGCACAACTCATCCATTTCTTGGAACTCTGGATTATCGAGGAGTTCCCGCATGCCAAAGTCATAGAATTCTTCCTTGTCGATCAACCCTGAGACAGCCAAGTTACCAGAAAGAGCAGAAAGGAGTTTGGCTGTAGTACGTCCGAGACGATTATGCTTGGCCTGGAGAGTTAATAGTTCCTTTTGCAATCGGCGCTGGTCTTCGCGAGATAAGTCTTGATCCCCCATCATTTCCTCAACATAGAGGCGATATCCTTGATCGGTCGGGATGCGTCCTGCAGAAACGTGTGGCTGATACAAGTAACCTTCTTCTTCAAGAGCAACCATGTCGTTTCGCAGCGTGGCACTACTCACCCCGAGATCGTAATGATCGAGTAGCGCTTGCGAACCCACTGGAATCGCCGTCTTGGTATAGAGTTCGACAATCGCAGAAAGCAGTTGTTTTTGACGATCATTCATAGTTTTTTATTCTTGTAGCTCCATTATAAATAGTGATTAGCACTCTGTCAAGTAGAGTGCTAATAGGTATGAAAAAAGCCCTTAGAATCAAGGTTCTTTGGGCTTGTTACAAAAGAGTTAGGTCAGCCGTTGGCGACGCTCCGGTCTGCCCGCTGAGAGGCGTGAACTACGAGTTTGGGAAGCAGCCCACTCTTGAAAAGCAAACCGATTCTCCAAAAGCTGGTACTCAAATGCTGCTAGCGGCGACAAAGGCAACTTCATGAACCAGTCGCCGAGACAGTAGAGAAGGTACTGCATGTCATGTCCTCACTTGTGATGCTTGCGCATCCGATAGGGTCTCTTGCGCCGGTTGCTGCACCACGACAAGTGCTTGCGCTGTTGCTTCTTGGAATGACGGAGTCCTGCTGGACCTCGCCGTACGTATCTTCCTTGAGAGCAAGACCACACCCATTTCACGCGTGACATGACTGCTCCTTTCTCGCATTCCAAAACTCGGCTTCCGCTGCCAAGGCATCGGAAGATCGTTCCTGATCCCAGTCCCGCAGGCATTTTCCGCAGCACACGCCTGAATCCAGGCCAGCCGCCAGAATCCTTTTGGCTACAGCCTGACACTGAGCTTCGTTGCTGCCACCAGCAGTGATGCGGCCATAGGGATATCCCGTACGGAACGGCCCCTGGCACACAAGACAGCAGTTTCCCAGCGTTGTATTTTCTTCGTTGGCTGCTGGCTGTGCTGCTTGCAGTCCTTGCTGAAGTTCAGAAAGCCTGACAACGGCCCGATGAGTGGCCATGTTCTTCTCCCGGGTTGATTGTTAACGATCTAGACAAGCGGGTCGTACCCACCGTCATGCCATGGGTGACACTTGATCACTCGTCTCAATCCTAGCAAGGAACCCTTCCGCACGCCATATTTGTCAATGGCTTGATAGGTGTACTCGCTGCAGGTCGGGTAGAACCGACACATCCCTTCACCAAAAATCTTGCCGACGATCCCGTGATCGAACGACAGGGTTTTTTGATAAAAGCGAATAAGAGTGAGTACAAAGGTTTTGAGCATACGGTTTTAGAGTGACACAGTTCGCTCCCCCTCTTTGACATCCTGGGGCTGAGGACTTTGACCATTGTCGTTTTCCATGGCGACCATCAGACCGAGAAGCGCTTCATAGGTGGCAGGACTTTCACCAACAGTGACGGCGCACTGCGCCCTGACCACTCGCCTACTCGTCTGGTCGACAGACGTCACGCATACCACGATCGAACCGTCAGGACGAGAGAACACATGGATTGACCCGCGGCTTTCCCTGTCATGTCTTCCATAGGGACCTTCTCCGTACCGGATGGCGTTTTCCAGTCCGGTTCTCGAACCATTCTGCTTTGGCATGTCGTCTCTCCTTGTGTAGGAACTGTTGAGAAACACACCTCAAGTACAGCCCTTTTTGTCGCTTCTGTCAATGCATTTTATGGTATACTAAAAACAACACAAAACGAAGAGAAAAACACATGAAAACGATCGAGCACAAACACTTGACCTGGATTGATTTTGAAAATCCTGACAAGGACGATATTACCTATCTTCAGGAAAACTTCAATATCCATCCTTTGGCCATTGAAGAACTGGTGACCCCAACCTATCAACCAAAAGTCGTGCAGTACGAAAACTGCCTCTTTTTTTCTGTCCATATTCCCCTGTTCGATACCAAACTCCGAACCACCTACCCTGGGGAACTCGATATCATCCTGACCAATCATCACCTGATTACCAGTCACAAACAAAGCATCTACCAACTCTCTGCTTTTTTTGATGCCTTAGAGAATAGCGAAGGAAAGCGTCGTTTGTATCTAGAAAATTCTCCTGCCAAGCTCCTCCATCATGTCTTGGAAATCCTCCTCAATTCCTGTTTTCCCCGTCTCGATCATATCAGCAAAAAACTCGACTTTATCGAAACCCAAGTTTTTTCTGGCAAAGAAAAGGAAATGGTGTTTGAAATTTCCGTCTTGAAACGTGATATCCTCAATTTCCGTCGGACACTCAAGCCACAGCGCTCTATCATTGAATCGTTAGTTCAAAAAGATCATCCCTTCGTACCCGATGATCTAAAAATTTACTTTAGCGATCTTATTGGTACCAACATCCGTCTGTGGAACATGCTGGAAAGCCAAAAGGAAACGATCGAAGCCCTGGAAGATACCAACAATTCCCTGCTTTCCAACAAGCTCGATCAAACCATGAAAGTGCTTACTATTTTTTCTGCTATCTTACTTCCTCTCACCGCTTATTCCAACATGATGGCTATGAATGCCTCGGTACCATTTCTTTCGAATCAGTATGGCTTTTGGATTCATCTTGGTATCATGTTCTTGATTTCTGTCTTTACCTTTCTCATCTTCAAAACCAAGAAGTGGTTGTAAAAGAAAAAAACACGTCTCATTGACGTGTCGTAGGCTTCATTGAAGCATGACTGAAGAACCATCCTCCCCATCTTCTTCCGTGTCCTCATCTTCCGGAAGAGCGCGAAGAATAAAGTTGATCGTCGCTCGAAGCTCGAGAGAGAGATCAACGCTGTAGAGTTCAGCTACGGTCTTGACATAAAAGGCTACCTCGGCAGATATTTCACCGCCAAGATCCCGAATTTCTTGCACCCCTTCAATGAATTTTATGGCAAAAAATCGAAGGCTCTGAGTATCAAGACTGAGCTTGGTCCATTCATCTAGATCGGTCTGACGAAAGAGGATGATGAGTTCACGAAAATCGCGAAGATTCCAGATGGCTTCGAGCAGTTCGCAATAGTCGTAAAAACATTTCCAGGCCGTATCTCGATCATCCGCTTTCTCTGCATCGACGATCTTCTGGCGTAACTGTCCCACGTAGCCTACTTGGTCAAAGTGCTTGCCTCCTTGATAGAAGGCTTTAAGCCTTTTGAAATTCTTATCAACAGCTTTTGTCAGCTGTCCGACCGTAGGAGCCTCTGGATCAATGACGTCTGTCTCTTCCATCTCTTCAATCATTTTGTGACCAGCCACAATCTCTGTGAAGAGTTTGGCCATAGTATCCCAAGTTTCCCATGCATCCATGATCTGCTCCTTGGCGATTTGTTAATGTCCGATTGAGTTGGCTGCATAGTATAATGCTTGTTTCCCTTTGTCAAAAAAAGTTGAGAAATGAAAAAAGGCAGCGTACATTAACGCGGCCTTTGTTGATTATTCGAATGCCAGAAGCTGACTACTCCCTCCACTATGAGTCACGCACCAGCGAGCCAAATTCATGTATTCCGATGGGACAGAAATACCGTAGAGACTCGAGATCATGACCAGCAATTCAGCTTCCTCAACAGCATCTTCCATCGAAGATTCTTCCACCATAAGGTCGAGCAGTTCTTCGGCCAGTATCTGGGCCAACGGAAAGAACGTCGCCCGATCAACAGGCAGTCCTGTCCATTCATCCAGCCCGTGTGACCGGAAGCGTTTCACCAGCTCGGGAAGGAAGTGAAGCGAGTCAACGGCTGTTTCAAAAAAGCAGTGCTCCGAAAAAAGCCTGACTCGCTCCTGACCGGTGGCATGATGAAACCTCTTCAGGACACCCTGAGAATAGTCCTTGAAGACGAAAACTGCGCCTTCCACCCTGAGACTGAGCATTCTTTGCAACCCTCCACTGATGATCGATTCCAGATGCTCTTCTCTACGCACCGTAATCGTGTGATCTCGAAGTGTGCGCCACCGGACCAGTTCAGCCCCGACAACTTGTACGAAAAGCCCTTGCAGTGTTTCCACGACGCTCTCCCTTCGCAAAAGGATTGTTGTTAACGTTCCAAACGGAATTGCGGCTAGTGTAATACGATCATGTTTCTTTGTCAAAAAGGCTTTCTGGGCGCTATAATAGGACAATGATTGTCTACAATACTCTCTCAAAAAAGAAGGAAGAATTTGTCCCGCTCAATACCGGAAAAGTGGGTATGTATGTCTGTGGCCCAACAGTCTACGACTACATTCATATCGGGAACATTCGCGCCTATGTTTTTGCTGATACTCTCCGTCGCGTCCTCGAAGATATTGGCTATGAAGTACGTTTAAT
>CAYYET010000063.1:0-5769 GCA_964471075.1 uncultured Bdellovibrionales bacterium | reverse complement strand
CCAATACTGATACCGCCACGACTTTCTATTTCCGTGTGTTCATCAACGACGCCCTCACTCAGAGCAGCAGCCGCCAATACTGGCTTAATGGTTGATCCCGGAGGATACTCACCGGAAACCACACGATTAAAAAGAGGTTCCGCCGGATCATTAATCAGATTACGATACTCTTCACCAGAAATTCCAGAAGCAAAAAGATTGTTGTCAAAGCTGGGAAGACTTACTAAAGCACGAACGGCTCCATTTCTCGGATCAATCGCGACCGCGGCTGCTCGCTTCAAGTTATTCTTTTCCAAAAGTCCTTGTAAGCTATCAAAAACTTTTTTCTGTAAGTCCGCATCAACATTGAGAATAAGGTCCTGTCCTGGAATGGGCTGTACCACTCCAAGATCCTTTTTTACTTGACCAAAGGCATCAACTTCTACTCGTTCCAAACCATGTGTTCCTCGAAGCTCTGCTTCATAGCTCCTTTCTATCCCCTGCTTTCCAATAGAATCCGTCAAAAGATAATCTGGATGTTCTGCCAGTTCTTCCTTTCGAATTTTTCCTTCATATCCCAGAAGATGCGAGAAAATCAGGCCATCACTATAGCTTCGCTGAGTTGTTTTATAAAGACTGACGCCCGGTAAATTTTCCTTGCGACTCAAGAAAAGAATTGTTTCTTCCTGACTAATGCGTTCTTTGAGGAGAACGGGTAGAGTAGAGTGCCGATCCATCTTGGCAAGGGCTTCTTTGACAACAGCTTCATCCAAAGAAAAGGTACTAACAAGAAGTTGCTCTTCTGCTTCTATTGCTTCGGGAACATCAGCGGGAATGAGTACCGCATCCATACTAGGCACATTATGCACCAAAGGCTTCCCAGAGATATCATAGATAATTCCGCGAGGCGCCTGGATAACCAGGGCCCGTAAACTATTACGAAGAGCAATGGCCCGGTAATCACTTCCTTTTACGACACTCAGATAAAAGACTCTTCCCCCCAAGACAGCGAGTAAACCACACATAATAAAGAATAAGCCCAAAGAAAACCTTCGAGAAAGGGGCCATTCTATTTTGGCAGCATCTTTTTCGGTAACAGTTAAGACTGCATCATCAATTTCCAAACTGCCTTTGCGATGAAGAAATATTTTTTTAGGAATGAAGATGCTCATAATTTAGCGAATATTTTGAAACTGTCGCTCACTCATCAGTTTGAGACGTCCTTCAAGATATTGGATAAGAAAATACGTTCCAATAAAGAGCGGGATCATAAGAACAAGTGCAAACAACAGTCCTTCGACCGAAGGAGCGAGTGCCCAAGAAAGAGGCGTATGGGACGCTAAATATTCGTACACCACCAGAGAAAAGAGCCCCTGGTAAAGAAGCGCCCCTCCGTACGCCACGAGCGCATACAAAAGCAATCCAAAACCGCGGTGTTCAATGAGCAGGCGCCGTGATAAAAAACTTGTACCGTAGGTGAAAAGCGTTGCGTAGAGAGAAAACCAGGTGACCGCTCCAAAAGAAGCAATGTCAAAAAGTATGGTAAGAGGTAAGGTCATAAACAAGACATCTGGAAAACCACGAACCAGTGTCAACGCAACGATCACACCGAGTAAGAAGAGGGGCGCTTTGAACCATGGAAATAAGATGTCAAAAAAAGAAATCTGCAGGAAGATGACTAAAAGAAGAATAAACAATCGAAGAAAAAATATTTTCATGGCTACAAAGAGTTGGTAATGATGAATACGTATCGTAATGACCCAAAATCAACGGGAGAAATTACCGATGCCTGCTGATAGAGATGGTCCGGAGAAGCATGTGCTTCTTGTAAAGTCCCCACTAAAAGATTCTTCGGAAATTCGCCCCCTAGTCCAGAAGTAACTAAGCGATCAGAAGACTTGAGGGTTATATCTTGGAGCACCATATCAAACAGTATCCCCAGTCCATACTCTCCCTTCACAATACCCTGTGCACCACCTTCTACGGTTACTCCACTGACAGCACTTTCAGGATTAGTAAGAAGCATGATACGGGAACTCTCTGGGAACACTTCCGAAACCTTTCCAACTAAAACACTGCCGTATACAATGACCGGCATACCTACTCTGATTCCCTGAAGAGACCCTCGATCCACCGTAAGCGCATTTCCCAGTCCTGCTGCGTCACGTCCAATTACCTCTGCTGCTGCCAAACTGAAGTTCTCCCGCGGTAAAAGTTCTAACTCTTTCCGAAGTTCATCATTTTCTTGAGCCAAACTCTCTAAACGAGCCTGCTCTGCCAATAAACGGTTATTCTCATGAATCAAACGTTCATTAGTAGACTTGAGTTCACTGATAGAGCTGAAGAAATGAAATGTGTCTCGCATCTCAAAAGCAAGTGTTGAAAAGACTCCCTGCACTGGCCAACCAATAGTAGCCAAAACGGTACGGAGTGGTTCTGTCAGAAACCGAGGCTTGAAAAGAATAACCAAGAAAATAACAGCCGAAACAATAACGGCCCGATAAAACTTTGTTTGTGTAAATTTTCGACGAAGCGCCATAGAGTATAAGAAAAAACCCGTAAGCGCCAAAGAGAAGAGAATTAACCAAGAGGCTTATTAGGTTCTTCTTCAATGAGCACTTCTTTCAAACTTTCCATATCATCGAGAACAATACCGGTTCCCCGTACCACTGCCGTGAGCGGATCTTCCATCATACGCACAGGAATCCCTGTTTGATTGGCGACTAATTTGTCCAAGCCACGAATCAAGCTTCCTCCCCCTGCCAGAATAATACCGCGCTGCATAATATCTGCCAAAAGTTCTGGCGGTGTCTCCTCAACAATCGTCTTAATATTATTCACAATAATACGAATGGAACGAGAGAGGGCTTCACGAATATGCTCATCACTAGCAATAACCTCCTTTGGTAATCCAGATACCAAATCGCGACCGCGTAAAGGAAAAGAAAGATGTTCCCGCTGTGGGTAGGCGCTCCCAATAGCAATCTTCGCTTCTTCAGCAGTCCGTTCACCGATGAGAATGTTAAATTCATCACGACTGTAACGAACGATGTCTTCATTCATTTCATCTCCTGCTACTCGCAAGCTCCGCGAAATAACCACGCCACCCAGTGAAATGACTGCAATTTCTGTCGTCCCACCACCAATATCAACTACCATATTACCCGCCGCATCAATAACCGGTAGGCGCGCACCAATAGCTGCCGCCATTGGCTCATCAATAAGAAAAGCTTGGCGCGCCCCAGCATTCATGGCTGCTTCGATCACTGCACGCTTTTCTACTTCTGTTACACCAGAAGGAATACCAATGAGTACCCGAGGGCGACGCAAGAAAGCAAAATTTTCCTGATTTACTTTGTTAATAAAATAGCGAAGCATCTGTTCCGTCACTTCGAAATCGCTAATTACGCCGTCTACCAATGGTCGAGTAGCTACAATATGGCCTGGAGTTTTGCCAACCATCTTCTTAGCTTCGCGTCCAATGGCCAAAATTTGCCCCGTACGCTGGTTTACTGCCACCACCGATGGTTCATTAATCACAATCCCTTTCCCTCAAACATAGACGAGGGTGTTAGCCGTCCCCAGATCAATACCAATATCTTGGGAAAGATGGCTAAAAAACCTATCAATAAGGCTTTTTTGGAAGTTTTTGACTAAACGATCCCAGCTGGACATACGAGAAAACCACCCGTGTTACAGGCAAAAAAATAGGGTATTCCCTATTCTATCCCATTTTAAAAAATTATTCCAGACTCCCCTTTTCTGCCCTTTTATGGAGTCAAACGCTTGACATCACGAGGATAAAGAATGGCCTCTTTGATGGTTTCGAGACCAAGAAGTTTTTGGATAATACGCTCCGAGCCGAGCCCCCAGCCACCATGACGTGGTGTACCGTTTTTGAAGATTTCCAAATAATCACTGAATTGCTCTGGGTCGAGACCACGCGCTTTCAGAATATCAACGAGCATCTGATACTCATGGACTCGTTCGGCACCGGAAGCAATTTCTAATCCGCGAAAGACGAGATCATAGCTTTCTGAAAGTTTTGGATTTTCAGGACTCGGTAATGAATAGAAGGCACGCACAGCAGTCGGATAGTGCGTCAAGAAAATCAAATCAGAACCATATTTTTTCTTGGCATATTCTCCAATCATTCGCTCTCCTTCGCTATCAATGTCTTCTCCTTCTGGAATCACTTTGTTGTATTCGTTCTTCAAAATTTCAAAGGCCTCACTGAGCTTGATTCGAGGAATAGCAACCTGCTCAGGAACACTCGCCCCAAAAAGTGCTAATTCCTTCTGGCACGTTTCACCAATATGCTTAAAGACATGCTGCATGGTTTTCTCAAGCATTGCCATGACATCTTCTACTCCATTGATGAAGCCCATTTCAGCATCCAGGCCTGTATATTCGGTTACATGGCGCGTTGTGAAACTCGGTTCAGCACGAAAAACCACTCCCACTTCAAAGACTCGTTCGAAAGCGCTCATGGCTGCTTGTTTGTAAAACTGCGGGCTTTGAGCCAAAAAAGCATCGCGGTCAAAATATTTGATCTTGAAAAAGTTGGCCCCTCCTTCGGTAGCCGCAGAGAGGATCTTTGGCGTCTTAATTTCCAAGAAGTCTTCTTGTCGCAACGCTTCACTATAGGCAAGAAGCATCTCTGAATAAATCTTGAAGATGGCCTGGACTTTTTCATTTCGAAGAGAGAGGGTTCGATGAGTAAGCAGTGTTTCTAGATTGAGATCCAAATCTTGCTTGGAGATATCAATAGGAAGTTCCTGAGCCGGCTGAGAAAGCACCTTCAAAGCGGTAACATCTATTTCTACACCACCAGTCGGATCACTTTGATCTACTTTTCCGGGACGCGTTTTTACCAGTCCAGTAACTTCTAGAGCATACTCGGCTCGGACATCTTTGGCCGAAACCAAAGCTGCTTCATTTTCTGGCGAAACCACTAGTTGAATAGACGCACTACGATCTCGTAACACCAAAAAGATCAACTTTCCATGATCGCGACGAATATGTACCCATCCACAGAGCGTTACCGTCTCTCCAACATGCTCCGGAGTTTGTTTAATTAGGGTGCGTGTCTCATTCATATCATTCTTCTTACATTGATTTCATTAGGCAGCCACTCCAGAAAATTGCTTGAGAAACTTCTCAATTTCCCCTACGACTTCTGAAGGAGAAAAATCAGTTTTAGAAATAAAACCATTGGCACCAAGCTTCTCAACTTCTTCTCGATCTTCGGTACTGCTTAAGTTACTAAAAACAACAATTTTGATGTTCGGGTTGTATTCCTTATTTTGACGAACTTCTCGAAGTACTTCGGTACCACTCATTTCTGGTAACACCAAATCCAAAAGGACCAGGTCAAATTGCTGTTCTTTGAGCTCTTTGAGTACGGCGCGTCCCGAAGTGGCATTTACTATTTCAAAGCCAGAAGTTTCTAGCTTCTTTTTGTAAATTTCTGCAATAAATGGGTCGTCTTCAACCAGGAGAATTTTGGCCATACAAAGGGATATTTAAGATCACATCTACACTATCAGGAAACGAGCGAGGAATCAACTCTTAGATTGAGAACCGCGAACGCCTTCTAGGGGAAGGTTTACCACAAAAGTTGCTCCTTTTCCTGGCCCTTCTGACTCTACCCTAATTGTTCCTCTATGTGCTTCTACGAAACTCTTCCCCACATAGAGCCCCAAACCAGTACCAGAAACATCCAGCTTCATGGTTTCAGAGCTTCTGGTAAATTTTTCGAACACCCGCTCCCGATCACGAGGATCAATA
>CAYYET010000062.1:0-5870 GCA_964471075.1 uncultured Bdellovibrionales bacterium | reverse complement strand
TTTCTTGGCTTCCACTTCTTTCTTGACGATCAAGTAAGGAGTTTCGAGGAATCCGTATTCGTTTACGCGAGCATAGCTGGCCAAATGACCAACGAGACCAATGTTTGGACCTTCTGGAGTTTCAATCGGACAGATGCGACCATAGTGAGAATGGTGCACGTCACGTACTTCAAAGCCAGCACGTTCACGGGTCAAACCGCCAGGACCCATCGCCGACAAACGGCGCTTGTGTTCCAGTTCGGCCAAGGGATTCACCTGGTCCATGAACTGTGACAACTGGGAGCTGGAGAAAAATTCTTTGACTGAAGCTGCTACCGGACGAGGGTTAATAAGCTGACCAGGGACTACCGTGTCTGGATCACAGGTACTCATACGATCCTTGATGTTACGCACCATACGGTACATACCCACGCGCAGCTTGTTCTGAATCAATTCACCTACCGCACGGACCCGACGATTACCGAGGTGATCAATGTCATCAGCACGGCCTTCTGGATCGTTGTTGAGACGGATTACTTCTTTCACGATCAAAACGAGATCATCCGTATTCAGGATACGGTTTTCTTCTTTGTCAGCTCGTTCCACAGAAAGACGCTGATTCAAACGATAACGTCCTACCGCACCAAAATCGTAGCGTTCAAAGTTGAAGAACATGGCATCAATCATTTGCTTGGCGTTCTCTTCAGTAGCCAAGTCACCTGGGCGCAGACGCTTGTACACTTCACGGTACGCTTCTCCCTGATTATGGGAGGGATCCTTGATCAAAGTAGTCTCGATGTACTTCACATCACCAGTATCGATATCAGCAAATTCAGAACGCAAACGCTTTTCATCAAAGCCAAAAGCCTTGAACAAAGCCGTAATTGGAAGCTTACGCTTACGATCAATCTTGACTGAGATTACCCCATCAAAATCAGTTTCAATTTCGAGCCAAGCTCCGCGGTTTGGAATAATCTTGGCTCCAAAGAGCTTCTTTCCCTTCTGGTAGTCCATCGTAAAGAACACTCCAGGAGAGCGGATCAGCTGAGAAACTACTACACGTTCGACACCATTAATAATGAAGGTGCCGCGCTCGGTCATGATTGGAAAATCGCCCAGATAGATTTCTTGTTCCTTCACTTCACCCGTCTTCTTCATAAGAAGAGTGGCCTTGGCCCGAAGTGGGGCTTCGTAGGAGATGTTCTTGTTCTTACAGACCAAAGCAGGATACTTGGGTTCATCCAAGTAATAGTCTGTAACCGTCAGTTCCAAATCCTTCCCGGTAAAATCGGCGATCGGGTTGATTTCTGCAAACAATTCCTTTAATCCTTTGTTCCAGAACCACTGGTAGGAATCCTTCTGAACTTCGATCAGGTCCGGTAAGGATACCGTGATACGGTTATTGAAAAATCGGCGCTTGGCCAGGGAAGACTCCTTGCTAAAGTTCCCTTCTTTCACTCGCAATGCTTTCTCTGCTGCTTTGGACATAAAAAGACACTCACGTGTGTACTCCTTGTTTCAGAAACAAGTAGGACAAATGAGATTATCGGATAAGTTATTCAATTATGGATAGGAGGTGGATCCGCTCCATTTGGTTGGAAAATGTTAGCCTTGCTTTTCAGAGCAGCCATTCCAACTCGGTCTCGCCGCAGACCTTTCACCCAAAGGCGATTCGAGACTAGGAAAGTCAGTCACTTTCAATTTGAGGTACGTTTGATTGTAACAGTCTTTGTTTTTTCTGTCAAATAAAAACCAAAAAGGGGCTCGGAAAGAGTCTTGAATCAGAAAATTATCCCTTCGTAGAGTGCTTTTCCTGGCACGTAACGGTGGACTTATTTGTTTTTTAGCCTGGGGCCCGTTCACAATCTCCATATTCTACTGCAAACTCCTTCTTTTGGCTGCAAAATCCAGTTACTTCATCAGGTTACCCTCCGGGTAGCCTTCCTTCTGTCCCTGAATTTTTCGCACGAAACAAGAACTTTTCGCTACGAAAGAGAGATTATGAACGAGCCCTGACACCAAAAGTATACACCCGCTTTACGGTCTCGGCAATACGAGCCGAAGTGTATATCTCTGGCAGCTCGCTTTCTACCACAAAATCCTCTATCATTTCTGGCTTGAGAGTATGTTTTTTGAGTAGTTCTGCCAGAGACTCAAAAAGACGTCGTCCCATATCACGCGATTCAGGCCACGTTTGCTCATCAAGAACCTCTCCATCTTTTAATAAAAAGAGGGTTGAAGCATCTTTTTGAAGTTTGAGTTTGAAAATATAGATCATAGAAAAAGAAAAGTCCCGCAGTACTACTGTACCACGGGGCCATAGTGAGTCAAACGATGCTGTTCCTCCTTCTAAGTCCTACGCCTACGTTCTGACTTTATCTTGGGAGCCTGCGGCCAGATCTCCTCACGCATCACGTGGAAAGACTGCCTGAGTTTACCCAAGGACACTTCACCTTCTTGCACGTAGGCATTGAAAAGGAGTTCTCCAAGCCTTGGCAAAGCCTGGCCCAACATCTTAAGTTCTTCTTTGATCAGTATTCCAGCGGCTTTTGCATCATCTGGATCAAGCTGCCGCCCTCTGACGAAGGGGATCTCAACTTCAAAGTAACCCCCTCCTATGGGAGTAAATTTCAATTCACGGCGAGGGAAGTTGACATGGGAGAGCGTCAGATAGAAACCGACACTGTAGTAAATGGACGCCTGCTTGTGACCGATAGCAAGTGTCGGTCTGGTCCCCAAACCAGCGCTTGCCTCCAGAAGAGCTGTATCGACTGGAAGGAACATCCTCTGTCCAAAGATACGCCGTTCCCACATACCAGAAACTTGTTGTGTCTCGTTCATGAGAGTCTCCACTTGGTTGAAAGGTACCAGTCCCCCTCTCGAAAGAAGAAGAGTCCTGGGAGAAATTCCCATGACCCTTTGTTATCGCATATTCTTGTTCTTCTTGTAAAGCTCGCTATTTCAAACGTTTCCAGTCAAAATTCCAGGGGTCGGTTTTACGGTCTGGGGCAATATCATCATGGCCGACGACGTATTTGATGGGGTATTTCCCCTTGAGATAAGCAATCAGGTTATTCACTGCTCCATACTGAGCATCGGTATACGAAGTCTCTTCCTGGTTCATCATTTCAATCCCGATCGAAAAATCATTCACTCCGGTTCGACCATCGGGCATTTTACTGACCCCAGCATGGTAAGCAATATTTTTGTCAGCTACGAGATGATAGATTACCCCCTTACGATCAATGAGATAGTGAGCGCTCACGCCATAGGATTCATATTCTTTCACCAGGCCTGGGACATTATATGGATCACTCCCTTCGGCATCATAGGAAGAATGAAGGACTATAGTATCAATGGTGCGCGCTTTACTCGGTACAGAAAATCCAGAACTCATAAAACGATCCACGATATTCAGACTCCTCTTAGTTTCTGTTTCTTTGGTTTCTGGCGGTGTCTTACTATTCGGATCTGGCTCTCCGACCGCAATTCCCATCTGCATCGTATTCTCTGCCTTTTGTTCCAGTTCATTTTTGAAATCACGTGCTTGCTCAATTGGGGCCAGTATATTCGGAGTCTCACTCTGTTCTTCTGACGAAGGAGTAGTGGTATTGGTAAAGGTCACTGACGTACCAGACATACCAAAAAAGTAGTACCCTGCCCCAAGTACCATAATTCCGATAGTGATAAGGAGTCCAATCAGTCCCATAGTGTTTTCAGTATAGCAAAATCCGCACTTTCTTACTCAACAAAAGAAATGTTTTCTTGTATGATGGCGGTATCTTCATGAAACATTTTTTCCTTTTTTTGTTTCTTGTTTTTCTTTTACTCTCCATACCGGAGAGCAAAACTTTCGCTGCGTCTGAAAATATTCTTCTTAGCGAGATCCAGATCACTGGTGGTACCGGTCATACCAATGACGACTTCGTTGAACTCTACAACCCTACCGATGCTTCAGTTAATATCTCAGACTTCCGTCTCCGGTATCGCAATAGTAAAGGAGCCGAGGGATCACTCCGAGTTTTTGAAACAGAAAATTGTATTCCACCAAAAGGATTTTTCCTCTGGGCCAATAGCAGCGGGGCCTTTGCTTCTCTCGCGGATACCACAACCAGTGGGACACTTTCTAATGATTACTCTGTTCTTTTATACCCCAAGGAAGGAACTACCCCCCTTGATACTCTTCATTTTGGAAACGGAACTCTTTTACCTAATCCCGGAGCCGGTCAAAGTCTCATGCAGGATCCACTTACTCATAACTGGTCATTAAATACCACGCCTACTCCGACCAAAAGCACTCCTTGTCCTAAACCAGAACCGCCAGTACCCGTCATCACCCATGTTCGTATTAATGAAATTCTTCCTTTCCCTAAAGACAAAGAAGAAGAATTCATTGAACTCTACAATGATAGCGACATCGAAGCAGATCTCAGTACTTTCAGTCTTCACGACGCTTCGCAAAGTGGTGAATATATTTTCCCATCTGGAACTATCATTACCTCTCATGCATATTTTGTTTTTCTGGGAAGTGTTTCTAAAATAGCACTCAACAATAGCGATGAAACCCTTTCACTGTTTGATAACACTCATGCTCTCATTGATTCCATGAGCTACAAGACGGCCAAGGAAGGTATATCGATAAATTTCACTGGAAGTGACTGGCGCGGTGGTATTCCTACTCCAGGAGCTCCCAATCAATTAAATAATCTTCCAGAAACTAGAGAGAAAGTCCCTAAAGAAGGGTATCATGGCATGCCTGTATTTTTTGACGCACGAGGCAAAGATGTTGATGGGAGTACTCTTAAATATACCTGGGATTTTGGTGATGGCCACAAAAGTTATCTCGGGAAAACAACACACCTGTATAAAGAAAATGGCACCTACCAGGTCACACTCAAAACCACCGATGGTAGTGACGATGTGATAGAAACATTTACTCTCAAAATTATCTCTTTCCCAAAACTTGATATTCGCATTACATCGCTTTCTCCCAATCCTGCTGGCAAAGACTCTGAAAACGAGTGGCTGATCATTGAAAATCGCGAAAAGAAAGCTATCAATCTTGAAGGATGGAGTATTGCCACCGGTTGGGATAACATGGTTAATCATCCGATACGAGAACGATTTGTTATACCTGCTAAATCTCAAGCAAAACTGACGAGGGACTTTTCACTTTTTACGCTTCCTAACAAAAAGAGTCGGATTGAACTTCGAGCTCCTAACGGCAAAGTACTACAAGAAATAGAATACAAAGAAAAAAAATCTATTTCAGAAGATGCCGTCTACTACAAAGAAAAAGGGAAACGTTGGACTTGGAAAAAGAAGACGGAGGAAGTAGAAACTCCTACTGCAAACGAAGAAACAGCTGAAATAGAGGCAACGCCTCAAGAAGCACCAGAGGAAATCTTGCCTTCAGAAAGCTCAACCATAGAAGAAAAGGGTACTGATCCCCAAGTAGTAAACGTACAAACTATTGACCAAGGATCGTTGCGTCAAGAATTTTACCATTTACTTCATCATCATGCCTGGGTTGATGTTTCAGAGACCCCTGCTCAATCTCGCTCATCTTCCCTCGTATCCTCTTCTTTTACCTTCCAGACTCTCCTTTCAAAAGCAAATACAGCCTTGAACAATTGGCAAAACAAGTAACATCTGAGAATTGACAAAATGGAAATATTCTTGGATGATACGCCCAGATAATCAAGGAGGTCAACATCCTCCTTCGTCCTTTCCAATCCAGGAGACTGCCATGACAGACGAAGAATTTTTGTCCGCTGCCCTAGAGGCGCTTCAACAGCTTAGAGAGAAACTCCAGCAACTGGGAGAAGTGCTGGGGCGAGACTTGAGCCAAAGGAACTTGCCTCTGGATCAGATGTTGACCCAGATGAATC
>CAYYET010000061.1:0-5996 GCA_964471075.1 uncultured Bdellovibrionales bacterium | reverse complement strand
CCTTCAAAAATAGTTCCCCAACCTGAGAATCCTTTGAGAATCACCTCGAGTACGACTAAAAATGCTGCCAATGAAGTACCGTCATTAAATAAGCTCTCCCCTTCAAAAAGAAAGGCTAGTCGTCGTGGCACGCCGAATTCCTTGAAGAGAGCCAACACCGCTACTGGATCAGTTGCCGAAATCAGCGCTCCAAAAAGTAACGTACCAAGAAAGGGCACCTCCATTCCAAAACCCTTCAATATCCAATGCAGTACAAAACCAATAAAGAACATGGAAAGCACCAAGCTCCCAATCGAAAGCCAAGACACGGCCCGGATATTGGTCATTAAATCCCGGACACGCATGTTATAAGCTGACTCAAAAATCAGAATCGGTAGAAAAAGATAAAACAAGAGCTCCGGAGTAAGTTCAAAAGCTTTTAAAAAAGAAAAAAATTCAATACGGGTTAACGGAACCAGAAGAGAACCAACGAGAACGAGTAGTACTGTATACGGTAGACGCATTTTCCGAGAAATAAAATAAGCGCCAATCGAAATAAGCATCAAAACGAAAAATGAAAGCACAACTTCTAGTGACATAGAAATGAATATTATTATCTACGAAGGTCTGCGAGATAAGCAGAAATACTTTCCTATCTTACTCTTCTTTTTTTCTTTGTCAAAAACAAAGCTCCTGTTCTAGAACAGGAGCTTTGAATGAACATCTCAAATTTATTTGAGAACCGCGGTAGCACCAGCTTCCACGAGCTTCTTGACGATAGCTTCAGCATCAGCCTTAGCAACCTTTTCCTTGATGACCTTTGGAGCACCATCAACGAGGTCCTTAGCTTCCTTGAGACCAAGACCGGTTACTTCACGAACGACCTTGATCACGTTGATCTTCTGAGCACCAGCAGCAGAGAGTTCGACATCGAAATCAGTCTTCTCTTCAGCAGCTTCGGCAGCGCCACCAGCAGCTGGCATAGCACCCATCATCATAGGAGCAGCAGCGGATACACCAAACTTGTCTTCAAGCACCTTTACGAGCTCAGAGAGATCAAGTACGCTCATCTTTTCGATTTCGCCTACCAACTTCTCAAACTTTTCTGGCACTACAACGTCCTTCTTTTCTTCAGACATATGATTGTGATTAATTCACTTACTTAATTGATAACAAAATTATGCTTTCTTTCCTTCAATAGCTTTCAACACCTGGACCAATCCACTGAGGTTTCCACCCAAAGCTCGGACAAATCCGGAAATTGGAGCTTGGAGTGTTCCCACGAGTTTGGCTCGCAACTCGTCTTGACTTGGGAGTTTGGCGAGTGCCTTTACTTCCTGAACTGACAAGGACTTACTTCCCAATGCTCCTCCTTCAATATTGAGAGGAACTTCCTTGTTCGCTTTCTGAAAGTCAGCGATCACTTTGGCAGCAGCCACTTCATCCTGAGAGAAGGCGACGGCAATCTGACCAGGGAGCTCGCGACCATTCACTTCAATACCAGCATCCTTGAGCGCAATATTGAGCAGTGTTTTCTTCAGTACCTGCCAGCTCGATCCGCTCTTCATGAGCTCTTTACGGATACCAGTAATATCCTTCACATTGACTCCCTTGTAACTTGCAAACACCAAGGCTTTGGAATCCTTGATTTTCTTGGCTACTTCTTGCACCAGGACTTCTTTTTGTTGCTTGGTCTGTTGCATAGATGGATTACATTAATAACAAAAATCTGCGGGGCATCCGCAGACTTTAGGAGAAAATACTCTTGATGCTATCTTTTGGACTGTCATCGAGAGTCGTTTCCTCGTGAGGAGCTTACGTGCCACGCTGGAGCCCGTAATGGGCGTAGGCGGGTTTGCCTCAGGTCTACGGAATTATTGAGTTGTCTATCCCAGAGTACTCCTCAGAGACTCTTCTGTCAAGATTAGGCCTCGGACTTCGTTTCTTCAGGCTTAGCTTCTGGAGCAGCTTCTTCTGCAGGAGTTTCAACCGTTGGAGTATCAGGAGTAGCTTCTGCTACTGGAGTTTCAATAGGAGCTTCTTCAACCTTAGCTTCTTCTACTGGAGCAGCTTCTTCAGCTTTTGGTTCTTCAGCAGGAGTTTCTTCTGTTTTCACTACTGGACGAGGCATTTTCTTAGCAATTTTCTTGCCTTCTACGATACCCTCACGGACCAACATATTGTGAACAGCATCAGATACCTGAGCACCCTGGCCAATCCAATAGAGAATTCGTTCTTTCTTCAAGATAGTGGTTTTCTTGTGCGGATCATAGCTTCCCAAAATCTCCACATGGCGCTTACCAGGAGCTTTGGTGTGTTCTTGAACAACCACGCGGAAATACGCACGGTTTCTTTTGCCAGTTCGGTTGAGTCGGATTGCCAACATATCGGGTAAACAGGGTTAGATATATACGAGATATACTCTAACGCATTTTTAGAAGGACGTCAACCCCGTTAGAGAACGCTGCGCTTTTGGCGTGACTTCAGTCGCTTGCAGCGACTTTTCTCTAACGGGGTCAATAAAAGAAAAAAGACCCTCGAAAGAGTCTCCTGTGGGACGATAGTCCTACCGACGACCATATATTCTGCGCTGGATCAGTCTGGCATAGCCGCACACCAGCTGCCTGTAACGCTTCTCAAAATCATTCTCCAGGATTTGTCGGGCGTGAGGACGTGAGTACGGCATCAAATAGCGTCCTCCGTCCATATGCCAGTTGGCACAACTCTGAGCCACATAGTGCCAAAAGTAATCGAAGGCTCCGATGTTGCTCACGGCTACAGCGTGGCCAATTTTCATGTATCCACGCATTTTGTCCGGATGCCTTTGAAGATCCTGGGAATGTTCCAGCATTTTCCCCACGTGTCTGTTGATGTCACAAAGAGCTTCATTCAACAAGCGGGCAGCTGGCCTCCTTTCCGGATTACCCCTCCAGAGCTCGTTTACTCCAGAGGCCGAGAGCGCAATCATGAGATGGCTAACAAATTCGTCGCCACCCCCGTCAAAAGGCATCTTCCCGAGGTTTTCCAAGCTATAAGCAGTCACGGTTAATCTCCTCTGGTTGAAAGTACTGGCCACAGCCTACCTCCTCTCAAAGACTTCGTCAATGAGAATCCTCTTGATGATATCCAAAAGAAAGATCATTATATTCTTCTGTTCCATAACTCGTTATTCCATTCTCATGCCAGAGGAGAAACTCTGTTACTCCTGTATCAAGCGCGAGTTTACTGCAAAGCGTACAGTACGGGGATCCGGAAAACGCGATATTCCCGGCCTCATCCAGACGGACGAAATACAGTTGCGAATCTTCGATCTTTGCAGCACTTCTTCTTAGTGCATCAAGAATAGCTCGCTCTTCAGCATGGACACAGCAGGTCTTGTCGGTAACTTTAGGATTGTACTGTGTCTTGTCATTCTGACACCGCCTTTGATTTTCCAAACCTTTAGGAGGCGAATTAAACCCCTCTCCAAGAATTTCCCCTTCTTTCACAATGACACACCCACATCGTGATCGCTCACAAGTAGCAGAAAGCGCGACTTCCGCCGCGCGTTCCATATATCGCCTTGCTTCTTCATGTTCTTTTCCTTCCAAAAGCTGCATAACTTTATGATGCGGAAAGTACTCTACCATTTTGTCCAATCTGATCCAAACGAATCGAAAGTAGCTGCGATACACCATCTTGACCCATCGTTACTCCATAAAGCAGTCCTGCCTGTTCCATGGTCTGACGATTATGGGTAATAGCGATAAATTGAGTATGATCAGACAGTTCCTGAAGCATCTTACTAAAGCGTCGGGAGTTGGCTTCATCCAAAGCTGCTTCTACTTCATCCAACACCGCAAATGGTGGCGGATTATGAGAAATAATCGCAAAGAGAAGGGCCAGAGAAGTAAGTGACCGTTCACCACCGGACAACATCGAGAGATTAGTAATTTTCTTCCCAGGAGGACAAGCAAAAATCTCAATCCCTACTTCATCTGTTTCTTCTTCCTCAGATTCCTCTTCTTCATTCTCTTCTTCCTCGGCATTCTTGCGACGCTTAATCTTGATCATGTTCAGTTCGGCCTTGCCACCGCCAAAAATGATCTTGAAATAGGCCTCGAATTTCTTACGAATTTCCTTAAAAGCATCCTGAAATACATCATCGATCTTCTGATCCATTTCTTTCACCACGACTCGTAGGGATTCAATCGCTTGTTTCAAATCAGCCGATTCACGAGTCAAGAACTGGAAGCGCTCTTCTGTCTCTTGATATTCCTCTACAATCAGTGGATCAATAGTGCCTATATGTTCTACTTCTACCTTGAGTCGAGCAATTTCTCGCTCTAACTTTTCCTTCTCAACAGCACTACCATCATATTTCAAATCATCGACATTCATTTGAAGCTCTTCCCGAACCATACTGACCAAGTCTTCTTCTCGCACTTCCACACGCGCCAATCGGACCTTCACTTCATTCAAAGCATCCTTCAGCTTGGTAAGTTCCTGCTCTTTCTCTCGCCACAGTTTTTCCTTAGCAAAGAAGGTCTCGCGACTCATGCGGCTTGTTTCTCGAAGGGTGTGTAGATCATTTTCTTTCTGAGACAACAGTTTTTGCAGCTGTTCCAGCTTGGTATTGAAGGCTTTCTTTTCGCTCTCATACTGAGCCATGCGTTCATCACTAGCCTTCTTTTCTTCCGGCGGCAAAGAGAGCATCTTCTTCTCCTCGACACTGCCATGACCAGCCTTTTCATCAAGATCGTGAAGTTTTTGCTTGATCACTTGCGCAAACTCTCGAATATCCTGGAGGTCTTCGAGTTTTTCTGCGTTTTGAATACGACTAATTAATTCTCCCTGATGTTCATGAATTTCTGCTAGCGCTTGGCGTACATAGTTAAGGTCCACAGGAATAACACGAACAACTTCCTGTTCTTTCTGCTTTTCTTTTTCAATCTCAATTTTCCCCTCAACAATGCTCCGGTCTCGAAGCAAGGCATTTCCTTCTTCACGAAGTTTCGCCAGTTCTTGATTCAATGTCTCTTCCTCACTCTGGTTCTCCATGGCCCGCGACACTTCTGCTACTTCCTTCTGGAGGGTGTTGGTTTCTACTTCGATATCGAACACCTGTTTCTGAACGGTATCGCGCTCCTTGGAAAGATTCCCCCGCTCACCCTGAAAACTCTCCCAGAGATAGCTGTACAAAAGGAGCTGCTTTTCATGAAGTTTCAGAGCTACATCCTTTCCTTGGGAAGCTTTTTCCGCCTGACGACGCAGATTCTTCAAATGCGGTTCAATCTCGGTGGTTAAAGCATCCACCCGGACCAAATTTTCTCTGGTACTTTCGAGCTTTCGGAGCGCCCGTTCTTTTTCAATCTGGTACTGTTTCACTCCAGCAGCATCTTCGAAAATCGTTCGTCGTTCACTGGGTGTGGCATTCAGCACCGCATCAGACATACCCTGAGTAATCACGCAGTAACTATCCTTGCCAATCCCCGCTTTGGCCAAGAGATCTACAATGTCCATCAATCGCACACGTGAACCGTTGATCAGGTATTCACTTTCACCGCTACGAAAAACTTTCCGAGAAATAGAAACTTCGGCAAACTCAATGGGGATACGTTTGTCAGAATTATCAAAATAGAGCGTCACAGAGGCAGCGCCCAGCCGCCCTTTCTTGTCCGTTCCAGCAAAGATCAGGTCCTCGGATTTTTTGCCACGCAAATTCTTGGATGATTGTTCCCCAATCACCCAACGAATAGCATCAGCCACATTGGACTTGCCCGATCCGTTCGGTCCAACAATCGCCGTAATGCCACACTTGCCCCCATCCGCAATGTTGCATTCAGGCAGGAAATCAAGCGTCGTTTTATTCGCAAACGACTTGAACCCATTAATTTCGAGTTTCTTCAAATACACAGGAAGGAAAGACAATACAAAAAGAAAAAGAGGCCTTCTTCTGACCTCCAGTATATCGTATTTTTAGAGAAAACGGAAAATTACCAGCCTTTGGCAATAAGCGCTTGTTTGGCAGCTTCGCG
>CAYYET010000060.1:0-6162 GCA_964471075.1 uncultured Bdellovibrionales bacterium | reverse complement strand
TGGTGGAATGGTAGACACACGGGACTCAAAATCCCGCGATAGCAATATCATGAGAGTTCGAGTCTCTCTCCCGGCACCAGATTTTAAAGTATCATTATTTTGCTTTATATAAAGCAAAATATGCAATCTTTTACAGGAAAATAAATCTTTGCATCGAAGTGGTCTTCCTTCTCGTACTTATGAGAGGAAACTAACTTTCAACAAGAGTATGATGCGTTCAAAGTTTTTTTTAGTCTCCCTTATCATTTTGGTACTGCTAGCAGGGGCAGCAGGGGTGCTGTGGTATTTCAAAGTCTTTCCTGAACAGAAAGCATCAGGGGGGCATCAGAAAAAGAATGGAGGAGTAACAACGCTTCCTAATCCACCGGCTGCTTCAGGCCCTCAAGGGGAGGGCTCACGTCTGACTGTATCAGGCAGTACTCTTCTTGATTCCGATGGCCAGGAAGTACAACTGCGAGGGTTCAACTGGGGTGGTTTTAACCCTGGTATGGTTACTGAAAATGATCCAGCTGATATAGCAAAAATGGGAGCTACGGTTGTTCGTATTCCGCTGCGCTGGCGTTTTGCCGATGACTCTAAACAAGATCAGTTGCAAACGACTGCTCCAGGACATGTTAATCCAGCAGGATTAGCACTCCTTGATAAGCAAATTGCCTGGGCTGCGAGTCAGAAATTATGGGTGGTGCTTTTTATTGGTTCTGATCCTGATTGGAAGAATCAGTCAATGCTTGATGAATACCCGGAAGTATGGAAGTTCTTGGCTGAACACTATAAGGATACCTCATCTATTGCCGGCTACGAAATTCTCTCGGAACCTCATCCGCATGAATTAGGATCGAGTCAGTTGGTAAAAGATTTCTATCAAAAAAATATTGCCGCTATTCGTTCTATTGATGCAAAGACCCCGATCATTATTGGTCCAGCCGCAGCTACCGATTGTACCAACGGCCCTTATGATGTTCGTTGTTTAGAGAATATTTATCTCCCTAATACTCCTAATCTTATCTACACGTTTAATTTCTATGAACCAGCAGCCTACGTAAAGGGTAAAGATGGAGAAAAGTCAGAAGATGGAGATGGTACCTATAGTCCCTATCCAGGAACATTTACGGACCGGAAAACGAACACGCAGTATTATTTGGATCGAACTTGGATTAATAATCTGCTTCAAAATGCTGCGCGCTTCAAAGAAGCTCATAATGTACCACTCTTTGTAAATCAGATCGGTGTTCCTACTCTGGCTCCAGGAAGTGACCAGTATACACGGGATGCCATCGGGATACTTAATAGTATGGACATTGGCTATACCTGGTGGAAATACCGAGATGAAGCGGTGAAGCATAGTAAATATGAAGGGGGAAGAGGAGTAGTGTGGGATGATAAATCAGGCCAAGAACACGTCAAACAAGCCTTGGTACAGCTTTTTACGGAACTCTTCAAACAAGGAAAATAACCTCAAGAAATAGCCCGAGAAGTACTCGGGTTGTTTTTTTGGAAAAATACGTTTGATAGACTATACTAAAAGATAATGTAGGAGGGAAAACCTCTTTTCCTGGTGGTCTATTTATTATCTTCGAAATGGCAAAGGTTATTGGTTTTGTGAATCAAAAAGGAGGGGTGGGAAAAACCACCTCAACGATTAATGTTGCCCGTTATTTGGCAGAGGCAGGGAAGAAAGTGCTTCTGATGGACCTCGATCCTCAAGGGAATGCTTCTTCTGGATTGGGCATTGATTCTCGGCGCCTTGAAAAAAATCTTTACCACGCGATGATTCTGGGACTCCCCACTCAAGAAATTATATTGCGAACCGAAACAGAGAATCTTCATATTATTCCGGCAGCTCAGGATTTGGCTGGGGCAGAAATAGAAATGGTGCATATAGAAAACCGAGAATTTCGCCTTCACAATGTTTTACGTCAGATACGACCGTACTATGACTATATTCTCATTGATAGTCCGCCATCACTTGGCCTTTTGACCATTAATGGATTGGTAGCGTCGGATGAGGTGGTTATTCCGGTACAGACGGAGTACTATGCTCTTGAAGGATTGAGTCAGCTTTTGGGTACTATTGAGCTCGTACGAGAACATCTCCAACCGAATCTGAAAATTGGTAGCGCTCTCTTAACCCTCTATGATCGACGAAATCGTTTGGCACGTCAGGTAGTATCGGAAGTGCGAGCTCATTTTCCTGGACCCGTATTTGAAAATGTTATTCCCCGCTCTGTTCGACTTGCAGAAGCACCAAGTTTTGGAAAGTCTATTCTTGATTTTGATGCTTTTTCCAAAGGAGCACGGGCTTATAAAGGAGTAGTGAAAGAAATTCTCAATCGCGAAGAGGAAGAAGAGAAGAAAAAATTGAAGGTACTCTAACTTTTGATGGTGAACGCGTGTATATGTCTCAGCAATATGGGCTCGGAAGAGGATTAGCTTCGCTTATTCCTCCCAAGAAAAAAACAGAAGAAGATGGAACGGCCTCACCTTTTGTTATCTCGCCTTCTTCTCGAGGAGTAATTATGCCGACTCCGAGTATGACTCCGGTTAATGACGCTCCAGCTCCTTCTGGAGCGGAAGAGGTAGTACTTCAGAACATCGTTCCTAATCCTCATCAGCCACGTCTTCATTTCGATGAAGAAAAATTAAAAGAATTAACGGAATCTATCAAAGAACACGGTATTCTGCAGCCTCTTGTAGTGACCAAAAAAGGGGAGCAGTATGAATTGATTGCTGGTGAAAGAAGGCTTCAGGCAGCCAAAAAAGCTGGTCTCACAACAGTACCAGTGATTGTGCGTGATGTGACAGAACAGCAGAAATTGGAGCTAGCGATTATTGAAAACATTCAACGTCACAACCTAAACCCTATTGAAGAAGCCAAGGCCTTTTTACGATTAGTAGATGAATTTAATCTTCCTCAAGAAAAAGTAGCCGAAAAAATGGGAAAGAGTCGTAGTAGTGTGACGAATACTTTGCGCCTCCTTCATCTTCCGGTAGAAATTCAACGAGCGGTATCAGAAGGGAAGATTAGTGAAGGACACGCCAAAGCACTTTTGGCTATTGAAAATCCTGAGAAACAACGAGCGGTATTTGATTTGATCATCAAAGAAGAATTAACTGTTCGAGAAACAGAAACAAAAGTACGGAGTATTTCTGTGAAACCACATGTGCGTAGCGCTGTGCAGTTACAACCAGAAATATTGGAACGCACCGAGCATCTTACGGAACTTTTAGGAACAAAAGTAAAAATTACTCCTTCCGGTAAAGGAGGAAGAGTGGTGATTGAATATTATTCACCGGAAGACCTTGACGGACTTCTGCGTCGTTTAGAAGAATAGTTTAGAGATACGATTCTTTGTCGCTCTCTTTCATTTTTTCAATCAGTTGTTTCATGTTGCTTCCCGCTTGATCGCGTTTGGCAATAAACAAAGCGTCAGTCGTATCAACGATGATGAGATCCTCTACTCCTAAGGTAGTGATGAGCTTCTTTTTCCCGTAAATAAGGCATTTTTCGGTATTTAAAGACACAGTATTTTCGTGTTGCACTACCATAGAATTTCCCAGTTTTTCAACAAGAAAATCATATAAGGTTTCCCAATTTCCCACATCGCTCCATTTGAGAGCGCTGGGAATGACGAGACGTTTTTCAGAAGAAAGTTTTTCAACAATCAGTGGTTCTATTGGTTCATTTTTCGTTTGAGCGTACAGTTGCGTAAGCGTTATCTCATTCTCTGATTCTGTTTGTTTTTGCTCTTTTATTTTTTCCATTATGGTATGTAAAGCTGGAGCAAATTCTTTGGTCCATTGTTCAAAAGTAGTAGCGGAAAAAATAAAGTAACCAGCATTCCATAAATATTCCCAATGAGTGACATAATCTTCAGCTGTTTTTTTGTCGGGTTTTTCCTTGAATGCATCAACTACAAAAACACGCTTCTCTTCTGCAACAGAAAATTCCTTGCCCATTTTAATATATCCTAATCCTGTGTCAGCTCTGGTGGGATTGATACCGACAGTAACCAGTCTATCGGGATACGAGGAGGCAGTAACAAAAGCCGCTTTCAAAGTAACGACGAACTCTTCATCATTTTCGATAGCGTGGTCAGAGGCAATAGTCGCTACGATGGCCTTTGGATCATGGACCTGAAGTGTGGCGGCGACTAGGGCGATGGCTGGCGCGGTATTTCTGGCTTCTGGCTCGAGAATAAGCCTTTCTTTGGAAATCCTAGGAAGCTGGTTGAGGATGATATCGGCGTATACTTTGGCGGTAGAAACAAAAATGTGATCCATTGGAACGACCTTGGCGGCTCGCGCAAAGGTTTCTTGAATCATAGTTTGAGAGGAAGTAAAGGCGCTAAATTGTTTGGGTGTAGCCTTGCGCGAAAGGGGCCAAAGTCGAGTGCCAGAACCTCCTGCCATGATGACAATGTAACAGTGCGAGAGATTTTTTTCAGAAGTTCCAGAGGCCATAAATTCTCTTTATTTTTTAGCGCTTTTAGTATACCTGTTCTCTCATTTTTGGACAAAAAACGTTCCAAAAATTGAAGGATTTTTTTATGGAATTCTTAGTCGAAAAAATTCTCAAAAAAAACCATTTCGAAAAGAGGGTTTTTATGGTATATTTATGAGAGAAAAACCAAGAGAAAAAAATCCGGAATTTTATCTTGAGAAAGCGAAAAATCAACTATGGCAGAGGGTGAGGAATCAGGAATATTCGTCTCACAACAACAGACGGGATTTTTCCAAAAAATTATTCAGAAAAAAGCACTTCTTTTTTCCATCTTCGTACTCATCCTTTTGGGGGTTGGGGGGTATGTTTTTTTTCAAAAAAGAAATAACCAAGTTTCTACAGCTGATACGACTGATTCTTTACCGGCTAACACTTCTGAGATTTCCTCCACGCTTCCGGATAACATTGTTTCAAGTGATTCTCAAACTTCTGCAAGCAGTGCTGAATATCAAAGTGAAAATTTTCGCGTGGGGGATATTGCGATCGGAGGAGAGGCACAGTTTCTCATGAACGAGGATACTCCTGAGCCACTAAGCATCACCTCGATTCGAGGAGAAGCCTTTACAGAAAAAAATAAGCAAGAAGTGAAACTGGTGGTGAGCTGGCGCACCAATAAACTTGCTCAATCAGAGATCGCTTACTCTAAGGGTGTAGGACAAGCCAAAAAAACCATCGAAGAAGAAGATTATAGCCTGAATCACAGCGTGATTATTCCAGGGCTCGATCAGGCGTCAACCTATGTCTACGAAATTACGAGCAAAGATCGTTTTGGGGGTGTCAGTACGAGTGAATCCCATGCTGTTTATACTGGTTCTCGGACCGTCTCTTTGTTTGATCTGATTGCGAATGCGGTAAGTGAAGTTTTTGGCTGGGCTGTCAAGAAAAACTGATTTTCGAAATAGGGAAAAATATGGTAAAATATTAGAAATATCGGTAAGAAATTACATGCCGTTATATGTAAAAAATAAAAATAGAAAAACAGCATATATCTCCCTAATTTCCGCACTCGCGGTAGGGGTCCTATTTCTAGGGTGGTTCGATCTACGACCTAGTTTTGCGCAGTCTACCACTGATCAAATTCAGCAAATAAGCCTCTCAGCCTCCCTTTTTGACAACGAAAATCACTTAGTAACCAACGGAACCTACCAGGTACGCTTCGGAATTTATAGCACTGACCGTACTACCGTCGATCCATATCCTTCCAATGCTGATGCTGGAAGTCTTCTCTGGGAAGAGACTCAAGAAGTAGTGGTCAAGGGTGGAGTGTTTCGAGTATTTTTGGGATCGGTGACACCGCTTCCGAGTACGCTCAATTTTGAGACGGGAAATTATTATGTCGGTATCCGTATTGGCACTGACTCAGAAATGGTGCCACGAAAGAAACTTGGTTCAGTACCACGAGCCATTAATTCGGAATTTTTGCAAGGCAAAACAATTGGTGCCGGGGCGGGTCAAATACCACTTCTTGGCAATGGGGGAAAAATTGATATTAAAAATCTTCCTACTGGTACCAGCGGCAAGAAGCTTCTTTTGGCGAATGATTCTCGGTTGAGTGATATCCATCAATAAAACACAGACATTGGTACTGATTCTGAAACGTTTAACATTGTTTCAGGTATTAGTGTAACCAGTGCCAAATTTGTTCTCACTGTTTCGAGTGT
>CAYYET010000059.1:0-6201 GCA_964471075.1 uncultured Bdellovibrionales bacterium | reverse complement strand
GAAACTCTACGAATATTCTCTCGTTATCCCCGATTCCGATGACGAATGAGATACCCCCTGAAAAGGAAGAAGTCTCTAAAGTCCAGACGAAAACAATCGTCCGGGCTTTTTTCTTTCCCAATAAAAAACCGCACGAGTAATCTCGAACGGTTGTAGTCCATTTCAGGATTTTCCGAGGCCACGTCTTTTGAGCAAAAGGTCCTCGAAGTATGCTGGACTGATGTCATCTGTATGACCCACGAGACATCTGTCTACGAACAGGTCACACAACATCCCAACTACCTTGTCCCCTTCTTTGGGAACACAGAGAATCACCATCTCAAGGTGGCCATGTTCATTGAGTCCAAGACTGCTTTCCGTAGGCACTCCAGGTTTGCAGTACTGAATCACAGCCCTGACTACGAGAGGAGCTTCGCTGGCTTCCGGCTGATCCGAAACAGCATGAGCACTGAGAACAATGGTGAGACCACAGGCGGTCAACAGGGTACTGAACAGCTTCTTCATCACCGCCTCCTATAAGGGAAGAACTCGATGGCTCCAATGTATTCCCGCTTCTTTTCTTTGTCAAACTTTTCCTTTGTATTGACTTTGTGGTATATTTTTGTTAGAGTTTATGGTTCATGAAACCATGGACATTCCTTAACACCACTGCCTTCTGGAGGCTTCTCATGACAGCACAACAGTTGTTTGCCCGGCAAGCGTTTGCCATGGCTCTCGGCTCGCTCGGCATCGAAGTCGAGCTGGAAGCGGTTGAAGCCCTGGACTGGTCTTCGAATGAAGTTCGCTGCACCGTCAGGGATCCGAAGTATCCTTTATGGCGTATCGCCAAAGGCTTCTTCCAAGGCGACGAAGATGGTGGCTGCATCATCATCAACCTCGTCCATCAACGGCCCGTGGCTGAACCTCGTTCTCGCTGGTTCATGGCTCATCTCGACGGCACGCCGATTCCCCTCGAAGACGTGACCATCCGGCGAGAGTTCACGCATCTCGTCGTGGAAGAAGAGCTGGCCGAAGCGCTCTGAGTCAACACCGGCAACCACCGGTACCCAAACGGTATGTCCACAAGACACGCCGTTTTTTATTTGACAAACGAGTGCTGGTGGCATAGGGTACCGATGTGGCAAGTTGTTGTTGCCCTTCATTGGTTCCTTTTACAGGAGACAAACATGACGGATCTTTCTCAACGACACCTCGTCACCCCGGAACAGTCTGATTCCTCCGACTGTCAGGACCTGGCGTACGAAGAAATAGCCAAGCTTCATGTGAAGCGGCCTGACCACCCACTCCTCAAGTATTTCCTCGATCCAGGAGGTTGGCTGGAATTCCTGAAAGATTTCGGGAAGCGCGGGATCAGCCCTGAAGAGATGGATGAAAAAGAAAACGTGGATTACGCCTACAGGCTCTACTACCTGGCCCTTCGTCAGGCTAACGAAGATCCTGATGCTAAAATCCTGAAGTAGCCAAGCCCGACTAATGCGTCTGGGCTTTTTCATTGACAAAGGAGTTCATTTTTGGCATCATAGTCCCATGTTCATTTTTCCACCCCGCTGATCAAGGAGACGAAAATGTCCAAAACCGGCCAACAAAGCCAAGGCGGCTCCGGCAAGCCAAACTTCAAGTGCTACAAGAACGGTAGCTCCATCAAGAAGAAGGACAAAGCGGCCAAGACCAAGCAGATCGCCGCAGGCAAAAAACGGGCTCAGGAACTGGCTCGACAAGCTGCCGCGGATCACGCTGGTAGATCGGCTCATCACCGACGGCCAAGTCAATGACTTGCGCCGTTTTTCATTTTTTAAAGAAATAAAAAACCCGCACCTTTTGTCAAAGATTCAGGTATTATTCGAAATTGAAGCGGCTAGGAAAAACGGAACGTCTGTGGCACACGGAAGAAGGGCTGGCCAGAGATGTACAGACATTCCAAACATCCGTACTCCGTCAATCTCCTCAAACGAAGGAGGAGTCTCACGCAGACACAGTAGCCGAGCTCTCGTGGAGTCACCCAGCGCCGCTGGTTCCTGTCTCCAGGCTTGGGTCGCATACCTCTCCGCACACTGAACTGACATTGGCAACACCCTGCCTTTTGAACAGCATTGATGATGTTTTCGTCACTCCATCTGATATTCACCAGCATGGCAAGCTCCTTTAGGTTGAGTGCTTTGACCAAACAAGCTTGATGTATTTCAAAGGAAGGTTGAAGTCTGCTTCCTTGGCTTTGGTCAGCGCCTCGGAGTCCACCTGCCAGATGTACTCCTCCTTGCCGATGATATTCCCCCTGAAGATGTAGTAGTTGCCAGCTTTGGTGACAAGGACACAGGTGTCCTCCTTCTTATCTGGGCACTCGACGGGAGCCATGAAAATTGATCCTCCGAGATCAGGCTTTGCCTGCGCCCAGACTCCCGCGTGGCACAGAGTGGCCAACAAAAAAGCGACGAAGCGTGACATGGCAGTGCTCCTTTCTCACGTCAAAAGAACCTTTTCACATACCAGCTTTGTAGCACTCAGTTGAAATGAAGTCAATTATATAAGAGACTTTCTCATTGACAAAATTGGGTTTTTTATGGCACTTTAGGAGCAATCACCAAGAGGGCTCTTGTTGAAAAAAATTGTACCTTGACGGAGGAAACCATGGCTACTTTCCCTCCACGACATGAACATCCTCTAAGAAAAAACGGAAAGGTCGTCTTTGGGAAAAAACTGAAACCCAGCGAAAGGATTAGTGCGGGCGATTTTTATCCTTCGGATGACGGAACCTGGAGAGAGTGTGACCCTGCCTGGTATGGCATGGAAGCCAGAGATATTGCACCCTTTGGAGTCATTGTCAAGCGTTGGAAGAAACCGACATAATGGATCAATCAACCGGAGAAGCAGTCATGACAGAGAAACTGGAACCTGGATGCTTGCAAAGCTACCGGCTCTGGAAGGCGGGACAGCTCAACGAATTCAATCTCAGGGAAAGGGAGTTGAAACGCAAACTCCTTGAAGCAGCTCCAGTCAACCTTCACGAATTTCTGGAACAAGAAGGCTTGGTCACCTCCTTGGTAGAGCACGGGACATGTACCCGGCGTTTCTATCGAGAGGAGCTGAAGAGCTTCGGATTCATAAGCTTCGCGGATTTCGGTCGCCGAATCAAAGATCTCGCGGAAGCCTGGAAGGGAGTAGCCGAAGTAGAGGTAAGGAAATACGACGGTGGCAAAAGGGGTCTTTCTCTTCGTTCACCGCTCTAAGAGTTACACGGCGGAAGTCATAACTGACCCGCCGTTTTTATTTTCTTATTTTATCCCTGGAAGCCGATTTTTGAAGTTGGTTCGGCTGAGGGTTGAACACTACCGAATTGGGATTCGTATTTAGCTAGATTATCAGTCATAGCAGTGACCATACGCTTGAAGTGGCCAGGGCTGACGATCACTCGGGCGTTCAGTGTTCCGGTTGGCGGAAAGACATTGAGAAAGTCCAAGACAAACTCTTCTTTGGTATGGAGCACTTGCATGAGATTCGCATACTCCCCTTTCAGCTTTTCATCTGTCGCCTTGATTTGAATTTGATTATTTTCGCTCATAGTTATTTTGTAAGATTATTTCTATTTTGAAGGAAACGGGCGAGGGCGAGGATCAGAAAGACGATTCCCAGAACGTGAAACGTATTTCCTCCGATGATCCAGAAGACGATTCCCAAGATCAGAAACACCTGCCACTTAATTGATTTCATAAAACACTAAAATTAGTTTATTAGACTTCAGTAGTAGAATTTCTTAAGTATAAATCAGAAACCTTAAGCCAATTCTGTGGTTCAGTGTGACCATACCATCTTTCAGGCAAGACAGTATTATGATTTTTAACGAATACTATATCCTGTCTCCTATAACTCTCTGAGTTCTTTAAAACATCAACAATATTTACTTTTTCAGTAAGCGCTATAAAAGCACTAGAAAAAAATCCTTTACTTGCACGAAGCATCTGAATCTTCCTGACATCACGCGGGAGACTATGCATGGTATATCCATCACCGAAGTATTCATGCATTTCTAATAGAATAGTGACTCTAATATCTGGATGAAAGTTTTCTATGTTAGAAATTTTTATGAAGAATTGATTCGCATTTCTCAGAAGATGCTTTAAGTCTCTTATTGTAAAGCCGTTATAAATAAAGAACTTGAAAATTTCATTTAGGTCACTCTTGATTACAGAGTTCAAAATTTGCTCTTCCGGGAAAATAAAAAGTTCTTCAATAAAATTAGTGAAGTCAATTTTTGGATTGAACTGATAAGTATAATCCAACGATTTTCTATAAGACTCCTTATAGTTTCCTGAATAATTATCTGTCGCGATAGGAACAATAAAGATCACTTTATTGTCTGTATAATCCTTTAAATCTTTAGAGATGAATTGCTTGACTGTTTCCAAAAAAATAATCCCTTCTTTCCCGGCTCTATCGGCATCCTCAAGAACTATGAAAATATCCGAATTACACTTTATGACTAATTCCTTCAATATTTCTTTAAATTCGAATACTCTTCTTGCTGGAGAAGATTTAAAGAGTGTGGAGAAATTCTTCATTACCCCGGCTCCTGGAAGGAAAAAATTGACTCCTTCAGCTAAAACTTCCAGCAAAGACTTAATATCTTCCGTAGATTGACCGTCAATTCTCTTTCTTGCTTTTTTAAACTCGTTTGGTGTAAGAGTTCTAGCAAAATCCAAAACAAATCCTTCCCAAAGATCTTTCCGATCTGGGAATGACCACGCATCGAAAACTAACCAATTTTTTAGATTTTCTTTCTCCAACTGGTAAAGCATTGTGCTCTTACCAGATCCATATTCTCCAATTACACCTATTAATGCATGACTATGTATATTTGAAAGATAGTTAGTGAAATCATTAATAGTTTCCGTGAAGTCCAGACAATCGTCAACTCTATAATCCTCGTCGAGAAGTCTTAAGTTTTTTATAAAACCTTTTTGTTGCATAAATTTTATACTTGATTTTAAAGAGCGGAGGAAAAACCTCCGCTCTTGCGTTTGCTATTTACTTTTTCTCTTCGTCAGCCTTAGCTTCTGGAGCCTCGGTTTCAGCATCCTTTGGGGTTTCCCCTTCTGGTTTTGCTTCACCGGTAGCACCAGCTTGAGCACCTTGAGCTTGCTGAGCAGCAGCATAGAGTTTTTCACCAATCTTCTGAGCAGCCTGAGAAAGCGCTTCTGTAGCTTTCTTGATGGCTTCCAGATCGTCGCCATTCTTTACCTTGTTCAGTTCAGTAATAGCGTCTTCGACTGGCTTCTTCTCATCAGGAGTGATCTTGTCACCAGCATCCTTCAAGGCTTTTTCGGTCGTGTAAGATAGTGTATCAGCCATGTTGCGAGCTTCGATCAGTTCCTTCTTGCGCTTGTCTTCTTCGGCATGCATCTCGGCATCTTTCTTCATGCGTTCGATTTCATCCTTGGAAAGACCAGTGCTTGATTCGATACGGATGTTCTGAGCCTTGCCGGTCGCCTTGTCTTTGGCAGTTACGGTCAAGATTCCAGAGGCATCGATATCAAAGGTCACTTCGATCTGTGGCACACCACGAGGTGCTGGCATGATACCATCGAGGATAAACTGACCGAGTGATTTGTTGTCAGAGGCCATTTCACGTTCACCCTGAAGCACGTGGATCTGCACACTGGGCTGATTGTCAGCGGCCGTTGAGAAGACCTGGGAGCGCTGTACCGGAATAGTCGTGTTGCGATCAATAAGTGACGTACGCACACCACCGAGAGTCTCAATACCAAAGGTAAGCGGTGTCACGTCGAGCAAGAGCACATCTTTCACGGATCCTTCGAGCACACCACCTTGGATAGCGGCACCGAGGGCTACCACTTCGTCAGGGTTCACCGTGATATTGGCTTTTTTACCAAAGAATTTCTCAACAGAAGAAAGTACCAACGGCATACGAGTCATCCCACCCACCAACACTACTTCGTTAATATCAGAGGCGGAAAGTTTGGCATCTGAGAGCGCCTTCTTCACTGGTTCAAACGATGCTTCAACCAAGTCATGGACGAGTTCTTCGAGCTTGGCCCGAGAGAGCTTGATTACCAAGTGCTTTGGTCCACTAGCATCAGCAGTAATAAACGGCTGGTTGATTTCAGTTTCCTGAGCGGTTGAAAGTTCAATCTTGGCCTTTTCAGCAGCTTCCTTCACACGCTGGAGCGATGCCGAGTCATTGGAGAG
>CAYYET010000058.1:0-6219 GCA_964471075.1 uncultured Bdellovibrionales bacterium | reverse complement strand
ATTTTAGCTCTATATGCAAAATATGGGACAGAGTGTGTACAACACCTCCGAGGTATGTTTGCCTTTGTAATCTACGATGAACAAGAACAGATCCTCTTTTGCGCTCGTGATCGCGTTGGAAAGAAGCCATTCAAATACTACATAGATGACTCAGTCTTTCTCTTTGCTTCGGAACTGAAAGCTATCCTCACTCAGCCGGAATACCACAAAGACATCGATTACACCGCCATTCATCATTACCTCACCCTTCAATATGTTCCCGCACCTCTGACTGGTTTCAAAGGAATTCAAAAATTGGAACCAGCCCATTTTCTCTTTATTGATCTCAAAACAAAAAAGGTAGAAAAAAAGCGTTATTGGAAACTTGATTATAATAAAAAACTCAATCTTTCTGATGAAGAATGGAAAAAACGTATTCTTGAAAAGCTTGATGAATCAGTAAAGCTCCGCATGATTTCTGACGTTCCCATTGGCGCTTTTCTCTCAGGAGGCATAGATTCTAGTGCCATAGTAGGCCTGATGAGTAAGCATTCTTCTCAGCCCATTAAAACCTTCTCCATTGGTTTCAAAGAAGAAAAATGGAATGAACTCAAATATGCTCGTATGATTGCTGAGAAGTTTAAGACTGATCATACAGAATTTATTGTCGAACCTCATGCGATGGAAGTGTTACCTCTGTTGGTTAAACACTATGAGGAGCCTTATGCTGATTCGAGCGCTCTCCCCACCTACTATGTGAGCAAGCTCACTCGAGAGTATGTTACCGTGGCTTTAAACGGTGATGGTGGTGATGAGAATTTTGCTGGCTATAGTCGTTATAGCGCTTTCAAATTCTCTCTCTGGTGTGAAAAATTTGCATGGCTGAATAGTATATTGGGTATACTCATAACCAAGAACTTGGCACACATATTTCGTACCACCTTCTTCGATAGGCTATATCGTTTCTCTCGCTCGCTTCAGGATGATTATCGTCGTCGTTATCTTGACTACACTTCTTATTTCACAAATGAACAAAAAGCTCTCTTGTATACTGATATGTTCAAGAGCCAGGTCTGGCAGGACGATACGTACAACCTCATCGCAGAACAATTTGACCAAGCTCATACTAAAAATCGAACAGAACAGGCGGTCTATGCTGATATCATGACATATCTACCTGATGATCTATTAGTGAAAGTGGATATTGCTAGCATGGCCGTAGCTCTCGAAGGACGATCACCTTTCTTGGATCATGAATTTTTGGAACTCACTGCTCAAATTCCATTTTCAAAAAAATTAAATGGATTCAATAACAAGAAATACATTTTAAAGAAAGCATTGAGCGGCCTTATTCCTGATGACATTCTTTATCGTCCTAAGATGGGCTTCGGGGTACCAATTGATAGCTGGTTTCGTAATGAGCTTAAAGACTTTGCTTATCAAAAACTTCAAAATGGAGAATTAGTACGAAGAGGCCTTTTTAAGAAAGAATACATTACTACCCTTCTTGATACCCATACCACGACTAAGATCAACCTTTCTCCTCACATTTGGGCTCTTTTGACCCTTGAACTCTGGCTTGAGGAATACTTTAAATAAAGCTATAATAGAAGGCAATAAGCCCTGATTTTACTATGCATAAAACTCATCTTCCTTATTTGTCTGACCCTCTTTCTTTTGAACCTTTCGAGCTTTTTTCTTTTCATGAAGAGGGTGCTCATGTGACTGCTGGCATTTTAATTTCCAAGGAAAGTTGGTATCCCATTATTCACGGGATACCACGAATCTTAGTGAAAGAATTGAAACAAAATCTTTTACAGAGTCATTACGACTTCTTTCAGACTTACAAAGAGAAGCTACCTGAAAAAATAAGAGATGAGTGGCAGCACATTATTGATAGCATTCCTGATCTTGATGCGTTTCTCAAACATCAGAAAAAAACTGCCGAAAGTTTTGCCTATGAATGGCAAAATATTTATCGAGAAAATGATTTTGAAAAACATAACTTCTTTCATTTTTTAAGTCCATTTCTCAAAGAAGAAAATTTACGAGGAAAACTGACCCTTGATATTGGTTGCGGTTCCGGTAGATTTACAAAGTGGGCAGCCCTTTCAGAAACAGAAGTATCCTTTGGGACAGACTTGGGAGAAAGTGTAGAAGTAGCCTACGCCATGACAAAAAATCTCTCTAACGTCTGTATTGTCCAGGCTGATATTTATGCTATGCCCTTTCGAGGAATAATAGATATTGCCTACTCTATTGGAGTACTTCATCACCTTCCTCGCCCAAAACAAGGATTCCTGAAACTTCCTCCTGTCCTGAAAAAAGACGGTCAAATGCTTATTTGGGTCTATAACCGAAGAAATAACGCTCGAGCTATTTACTTTTATGAACCTCTACGTTCAATACTAAAAAAACTCCCCAAACCAGTACTTTTTAAGCTCTGCTATATCCCTGGTTTTGTAGTCCATATGATAAATGCTCTTACCATTCTTCTTGAGAAACTGGGCTGGGAGAAGCTCGCTTTGAAAGTCCCATTTTCTTACTATGCTAATTTCCCTTTTAATATGAAACTTAACGATGCCTTTGATGTTCTAGCTACTCCAAAAAGTAACTACTACTATCGAGAGGAAATAGAACAATGGTTTCAGGACGCCGCTCTGAAAAATGTAGACGCCTACGAACATCCAGAAGCCGGAATTACCTGCATTGGAACCTATGTCATCTAGAAAAAAAATTATCCATATTGTTCCCACTCTTGAACGAGGTGGCTCCGAAATGTCTCAGTTACGTATGCTGCCACTGATAGAAGAACATATCGAAAGTATTTTTGTTACTCTTAAAAATCCGGGACCATTAGCAGAAAACTTTAAAGCTAAGGGCATTCAGGTGTTTTCGGTAAATCAAAAAGGTCTTTGGGATCTTCTTTCTTATTACCGTTTAGTGCGACTGCTGCGAAAACTTCAACCGGATCTCATTATTACCCATTTACTCTACGCGGATATTGTAGGACGTTTCTTTGTACAGTTCTTTGTTTCCTGCAAAGTAATAGAATCACTTGCTACTACCTATAACTTTCCCAGCTACTGGTTGGCTCGCCTTTTTGAGCGAACGACTCACTTCTTGGCGGATGGTTATATTGCAAATGCAGAAATTGTGAAAAAAACTTGCGTGGAAAAATTTGGGATACCAGAAAAAAAAGTTTTTGTCTTGACTACTGGGATGGATATCGAATATTTTCAACAGCTTCAACCAAAGGCTGTCTTGGCTCAGGAATTGGGGATACAACCCCAAGAAACAGTTATTATCTGCGTTGCCAACCTTCACATTAACAAAGGTCATCGCTACCTCTTAGAGGCTTTTGAGGTCCTTTATCAGAAGAATAATGCTGTGAGACTTCTTCTCGTAGGAGACGGAGCAGAAAAGGAAAACATAACACGGCAAAGAGAAAAATTATCCGCGAAAGAAAAAATTCTTCTTTTAGGGAAACGAAGTGACGTTCCAGATCTGCTAGCCCTTTCCCATATCTTTGCCCTCCCCACCTTTTTCGAGGGCATGTGCAATGCCATTATGGAAGCTATGGCCATGGGAATACCGGTAGTCACGACTAATATTCCAGAAAATCAAGAATTGGTGACTCATGAAAAAAACGGGATGTTGTGCCCTGTAAAAGATATTTCGTGCCTCGCTCATTCCCTCGAGCGCTTAGTAACAGATATTTCCGTGAGACAGACCATGGGACAAGCGGCTCGTGAAAGTATGCAGGAACGCTATAATTTACCTGACAGCACCAAACGCTGGGAAACTCTTTTTCTTTCTCTCTCACAGTGATGAATGCTCAATATCCTGTTACTCTCCTTCTTTCTGTGTATAATGGCGCTTCTACATTAGATCGCTGTTTTGAAAGTCTCCAAAAACAAACATATCAAAACTTCTCTCTTCTCTGTATCAATGATGCTTCCACAGATACCAGCTTAGAAAAAATACAGCGCTGGCAAAAGATTTTTGGCTCTAAACGTTTGAGCATTATTACTCACGAAAAGAATCAGGGATTAACGCAGTCTCTCAACAGCGGGCTGAAGCAAATTACCACGCCATTTACGGCCCGTATCGATGATGATGATTGGTGGGATGAAAGAAAACTAGACAAGCAAATGCAGTTTCTGAATGAACATTCAAACTACGGTTTGATTGGTTGCAACTACATCAATATTGCTTATGGAAAATCGAAGGAGGTACGGTGCCCAGAAACAGATGAGGAGATCAAAAAGAGTATTTTTCAACGTAATCCTTTTGCTCACAGCACCGTCATATTTAATACAGCACTCGCAAAAAAAGTAGGTGGTTACGACGAAAAAGTTCGCTACGGACAAGATTATGACCTCTGGTTTCGTATGATGCCACATACCAAATTTTTCAATATTCAGGAATTTCTATGTTCTCGTAATAGTGAAAGTGGTATATCATTTGAAAAACAAAATGCTCAGATGCTTCAGTGCATGAAAACTCAGATAAAGTATCTCCGCCGGTATGCTCAACCTTTGACGGAGTATCGCTGCCTGTTTGAACCCCTCGCCGTTATCCTCACCCCCGGATGGATTAAGAAAATGAAACGTGCCCATTTCTCATGAAAATTTTTCTTCCTTTCCATAGTCAAGGCATTGGTGGCACGTCTGTTTTTGCGGAACGTTTTAAAGCAGGTATGGAGCAACGTGGCCATGAAGTTTTTTTTGAGCCGGGTCATGCCTATGATGTCCTCTTTCTTGTTGTTCAGGCTCCTTTCAAATATCTCTGGGAAGCAAGAAAAAAGAAGATTCCTATTATTCAACGTTTGGACGGTAGCTGGTATTGGTCCGTTGTCCAATGGAGATTCCCTCTTTATAACGCTAAAGCTGCCATTATTCGTCATTTCTTTACTACTTTTACTATTTACCAGAGCCTCTACAGTCGTTATTGCAGTAACATATTCTTAGGGAAAAAACAGATCGATCTCTCTACTATTATTTATAATGGAGTGGATCTGAATCTTTTTACACCTCAAGGACCAACACTTGCCTTACGCGATAACCCTGAACAGATTCTTTTTTTCTCCTCTTCGGCCTTTCGACGTGAAGATCAAATTGTTCCTATCATTGAAGCCCTGAAGATCTATGCCCATCACTATACCCCTAATTTCAAATTTTTGATTGCCGGCACTTTTACTGGAAAAGCTTCCTCTATACCAGAAAAGTACCGTGAATTTAAACAATTGGCATTTCTTGGTAGAATACCTAATACTGATCTGCCAGCCTATGAACGAACAGCTGATGTGTATGTCATTACTCATCTCAATCCGCCCTGCCCTAATAATGTCATTGAGGCCCTAGCCTGTGGGCTCCCTATAGGAGGAATAAACGATGGAGCCATGAGTGAACTGGTACTCCCAGAAAAAACAGGGCTTCTTCTTCCTACGGAGGGAGATGCTTTCTGGAAAAAAAGAAAAATCAATAGCGAAGCCTATGCCGCCCTCCTTCACGAACTCGTTCAGAATAAGGAGAAGTACAAAACCGCTTGTCGCCAAGATGCTGAAGAAAGATTTTCTCTCGAAAGAATGCTCGAACAATATGAAACAGCTTTAAAAACAACACTGCACTTATGATTACCCTCTTCTCTAGCAACTACCTTGGTCGTATTCCTGTAGAAAAGTCTGTTATTGCATTTGCTCAGAACTTTCATTCTGGCCAAAAGGTTTTGGATATTGGCTGCGGTGATAAGCCATATGCTCACTTTTTTTCGTGCGAATATATTGGGCTCGATCCCTACCCTGGAACTAAAGCTGACCTTGTCCGTAACGCCTGGGATAGCGGATTGCCAGATGGTTCAATAGACGGTGTTGTCCTTAACCAGTCGCTTGAACATATTTCTGATACGGTAGGCACTATTCGGGAGATCGAAAGAGTGCTCAAGCCCGGAGGGCTCGTACTAGTGACCGTACCTCAAACCATGCGTAATCACGGTATTCCTCTTTCTCTCAAAGAAGCTGGGATTACCAACGTTGACCCTACCGTACTTTCCTTTTGGAATGTTGATTACTGGCGCTTCACTAAATTTGGATTAGTCTACCTTTTTAAGGATTTCCACATTGAAAAGCTTGAAGAGTCTAACAGCTATTTTACTACTCTTATCCAGCTTTGGAATTATTTCCTTGCTTCTTTTAACCTTGGCATTCTTTTTACGCCCCTTTATTTTATAAATAATATT
>CAYYET010000057.1:0-6359 GCA_964471075.1 uncultured Bdellovibrionales bacterium | reverse complement strand
ACAGAAGAGTAATGACAAGAATGTTCTGGGGAAGTTTACGATAAGAAAGAGGCGAAGATTCTTCGTCAGTAGAAAGCTGTAACAAAAAGAAGGTAGTAGTGCCAAAGAGAAGGGCTAAGAGAAAGAGCGAGCGAATGTTGAGGAGGAAAGGGCTGCTGACAAAAAACAAGAAAAGAAGACTACCCAGGAAAAGTTTAGCACGGGCTGCTCCCAAGAGCACGGGAATCGTATACACCTGATCTGCTCGATCTCCCACAATATCTTTGAAGTCTTTGAGGGGTAAAGAGAAGATATAGGCAGTAAAAAGAAAAATAAGGAGAGAAAGAGGGAGTCCAGTAAGGTCGTGAGTTGGGGCGACAGAAATAAATCCTGAAACCAAAACGGCGAGACCAGCTGCGGCTGCTAGTATTGTAGCCAGTATTGGAAAACGCTTCAGTCGCAGTGGTGGAGCTGAATACAGCCAGGCGAGAGCTTGATAGGCCAGCATAAGAAGCAATGCAGAGAAGCTGACAATACCCGCAAAGAGGAGAGAGGTGACAAAAAAGAGTACACCAATAGTTTGATAGAGGTCTTGAGGAATGGTGCGTTCGATCAAAGGGCGTTTGGGGTTGGTCAGGGTATCGATAGCGGTATCATAGCAATCGTTCCATACCACGGAAGAAAGCCAGGCAGTCTCCACAGCTAGTAAGAGTACGGCCATACCAAGCAGGTGAAAGAATTCGAATTCAATACGGCCATGGGAAAAATGGAAGGATAAAGCTATCCCAAGAAAAAGCAATCCTCCATGGTAAAAAAGCTGAGGAAGACGGGCATTGTGAAGAAGGGCCATGAAATACGATCGATATTCCCGAAAGAGAAACCAGGCTACTAGCAGGGAAAGTAAGAGGCTGTAGACCAGACTCATTTTGAAGTTAAGAACACTACGGAAATCAGTGAGGTCTCGTCCGAGTATTGGTTCGGGAGCCAAAAAGATGGCCGCGACATCACTACTGTTTACAGTAAAAAAGCCTTTTTGGAAGCCTAAAACAACTAGGGTTACCCAGGAAGGAAAGGTGCCTAGAACAAAAAGAATACTGTACGTCAGAAGGCCAAGCAGGAGAGCTTTGACGAGTCTTTTTTCTTTGAGGTACGCGTACAGAGCCACAGCACAGGTCACAATGACGACTTCTACGCGTACTCCATAGGTAATACCAATATCGGGTGTTTCCCCAAAAAGAGTAAAGAAGCGAGTAAAGAGACCACGCAGACCATCAAACTCATAGAAACTCCAAAAGTGAGTGCCTTGAAAGATGAGGGTATCAATAAGGGGCGGAGTCAAAATGATAAGAAAGCCGAAGAGGAGAATATTGGCTGCTTTCTGGATACTTGAGGCACCAGCAAGACGTATCACAGAGAGAAGAAGGAGGAAAGAACAGAGAAAAAAGAGCAACGTGTGGGTAAATTCAAAGAAAAAGAAGAAAAAAGAATGTTCTGTGAAAAGGCCAAGAGTGTTTTCTACCGTTAGGCGGGTAAAAATAAGCGCTCCAAAGGCGAGCATAAAGGAACCTACAGAAAGAGGCGTTTCTTCAAGAGTTTTAATGGCAGTGGTAAGAAAATGCTTCATATCAGGGCTATTGTAGCACATTCTTCGAGGATAGAGAGCTCACATAAAATATGTTAAAATAGAACAACTTCTATGAAATTTTGGGAAAAAGGCCTGAATCCAGAGCAGCACCGCGCTGTCCTTCAAACCGAAGGGGCGGTTTTGATTTTGGCTGGAGCAGGATCCGGTAAAACAAAAACCCTGACTCATCGTATTGCTTACCTTATTGAAGAGAAGAAAGTGGCTCCGGAACATATTTTAGCCGTCACCTTCACGAATAAAGCCGCTCAAGAGATGCGAGAGCGTATTGAAAGATTGCTTCAGGAAAGTGATGCAGCTCTCTATGGGGCTGTTAGTATCCCACCGCACATCGGTACCTTTCATAACATTTGTGCCAAAATTCTGCGGCGCGATATCGAAGTCTTGGGCTATGGAAAAAACTTTAATATTCTTGATGACCAGGACCAGCAATCGATTGTGAAAAAAGTCATGAAGGAGCTAGAAATGGATCCTGATCAAATTCGGCCACGCTCTCTGCTTGAGGCTATCTCACGTGCCAAGAACGTACAATTAGAACCGGAACAGTTTCTTCTTCAGGCAGCAAGCTACTATGAAGAACTGGCCGCGAAAGTGTACGAACGGTATCAGAAAGAACTAAAAGATACCAACGCTCTCGATTTTGATGACCTGATTCGTTTAGTAGTGAAACTCTTTCAAGAATATCCACAGATTCTGGAAAAATACCAAGAACTTTTCCGTTACATCATGGTTGATGAGTATCAAGATACCAACGGTCTTCAATATACGTTGATTCATCTCTTAGCCAAGAAGTACGGGAATATTTTTGTCATTGGCGATGACTATCAGTCTATCTATGGTTGGCGCCAAGCAGATATTCGTAACATTCTCAATTTTGAAAAAGACTATCCAGAGGCAACCGTGATTACGCTCGATCGTAACTATCGATCAACTCAGATTATTCTTGATGCGGCTCATGGGGTCATTGAAAAAAATATTCATCAACGACACAAGAAGCTCTGGACGGAAACAGTATCAGGAGAACTGATTACGTTGTGTCCTGCTGAAGATGAAGAAGCGGAAGCGCGTTTTGTCGCTGAAACGATTCAGGAAGAAATGCGCCAGGGTCGAAAGGCTCGTGACTTTGCTGTCCTCTATCGAACCAATGCTCAGTCGCGTATGGTAGAAGAAATGTTTTTACGGTTTACTATTCCCTATCGCATTGTTGGTGGTTTGAAATTCTATCAGCGCAAAGAAATCAAGGACATGATTGCCTATGTGCGTTTGTTTCAGAATCCCAAGGATGTTTTGGCGCTGGAACGTATCGTCAATGAACCCAAACGGGGTATTGGGCAGGCGACTCTTACTGCTTGGACAAGTTTTGCTAAAGCTCAGAGTGGAGACGTCTTTGAGGCAGCGTATCAGCTTTCACCCGAGGCTACAAAGTTGCGCGAAGGAAAAATAAAAGCTATTAAGGATTTTGCGGATATTTTTCTTAAGATTCGCGGAGAAAAAGAAGTACGAGAAGATCTGAAGCTTCCGGAACTCTTGCATCTTCTTGCGAAGCGTAGTGGTTATCTTGAGAGTCTCAGTGATGGAACGAGTGAGGGTGAAACCAGGGAAGAAAACGTGCAAGAACTGTTTTCGGTGGCGCAGAAGTTTGACGCAATGGATCTTGATCAGGCGCTCCAGCATTTCTTGGAAGAAGTAGCCCTGGCTTCCGATACGGATGAAATTAATCAGGGGAGCGATGCCGTGCATGTCATGACCCTTCACAGTGCCAAAGGACTGGAATTTCCTGTCGTGTTTATTCTGGGTCTAGAAGAAGGAATTTTCCCTCATTCTCGTAGTGCTTTGTCGCCACAAGAAATGGAAGAAGAACGACGACTTATGTACGTGGGTCTTACTCGGGCCAAAGAAAAAGTTTGTCTTCTGTATACAGAAAGTCGTACTATTTTTGGTTCTACACAAGTAAATCCTCCTTCGCGCTTTATTCAAGAAATTCCTAGTCATCTGATTGAAGAACGAGAACTGAAACGCTCTGGTCTCTTAGGAAAAAGCCGTTTCAAGAAATCCACATATCGATTTCCGATAGCTACAAAAAAAGTTGGTGAGAAGCTGAGAGTTTCAAGTGATTCAGAAGAGCAAAAAATTTCTTCGCCACTCACTTCTGAGAGTGTGCGGCCAGGAGATATGGTAGAGCATCCCCAATTTGGATCGGGGCTGATCGTTTCTCTATCAGGAACATTGGCTACTATCGCTTTTAAACGAGCAGGAGTGAAAAAGATGATGCTCGGAGTAGCACCTTTGAAGAAACTTTAGGATGAACGCTTTTTGCGCTTCGCGTGGAACATTTGATGGACTTCTTTCAAGCGTTCATTGGTGACATGGGTATAAATCTGAGTGGTAGTGATTGAGGAGTGACCCAGCATGGCTTGGACGCTGCGAATGTCAGCGCCGTTCACTAAGAGATCGGTAGCAAAGCTGTGGCGCAGCGTATGAGGATGGACATCCTTTACGATTCCTGCCTTGGTAGCATAGTACTTAACAATGCGAGCCACGCTTCTTGTAGTGAGGCGGAGTGTTTCTCGCTTACTATTTTTTTGATTGACCAGACCTTTCTTGGGATAAGAAATGAAAAGCGCAGGATCTACGTCACTTCTCTGGCCAAGGTATCGTTTGAGGGCCTGTTTGGCTTCAGGAGAAAGAAAGACGATACGCAGTTTTCGGCCTTTTCCTCGCACGCTGAATTCTTCTTTTTCAAGGTTTACTTGATCTCGATTCAAGCCAATAAGTTCTGAAACACGGAGCCCAGAAGAGAAAAGCAGCTCCAGCATCGCCTGATCACGCAGTGCTTTAGGAGTGGTGCCACTGGTTGCTTGGATGAGGCTTTGCACTTCTTCATACTCTAAGAAGTCAATGTGACGATCTTCCGCTTTACCCACCTCAATCTTTTCAGCGGGCAGTACCTCGATATCTTGTTTGGCGAGATATTTTAGAAAGGTTCGGATAACAATAGCATGATAGGACTGAGTATTCTTTTTCAGGGTGCCTCCGCGACGGTTTTCTTTGCGGTTGAGTTCTACCCGGTACCGCCGAACCTTTTCGGGGGTGATGTCGGCAGGAGTGTGTATGGAAGCTTGGGTAAAGAAATACTCGAGCGTTCGGCCGTAGCTCTGAAGCGTTCGAGGGGAGCGGCCCAGCTCAATTTCGAGGTGTTCCAGGAAATCTTTGGTGAGCTCTTCAATTCGATTTTTTGGTTTTTCGAAGGGGTGATGTTCTGGCATAACATTATAAGACATTGGTATTGTAGCATGAGCGTGGTCCTAGAAAAGCTTATTTCTCATCAGAAGACCTTTTCAAGGTACCTCTCAAGAAATCCCGGCGAGATTTCTTTCGTTTACGCTTCCGGACTCGCTCTTTTTCCTTCAGAAAAATCCCTGCCCGCTCGTCCTTCAGAGTTACTTGAAAAGGCTTCTGATTCGTTTGTTTTACCCTGAGTTATACAGTCATTTTTTGCTTTATATAAGCCATTTATATTAAAATTATGCACTTTTTTCATTGACGAAAAGTTGCTAAAACGCTATACTGGTATTTGTAAAAATTAGGGGGAAAACCACAATGAATGTTTTTCACTCCCGAGAGGGAGAGGAGGCTTTCTCAGGGTTTTTCTCAATCGAAAGACAGACGTTTTATTCGTACTAAGCTTTCCTTGTCGGGCATTCGGGCACGATGGTCTTCTTCTCGGAAGCAAGATGCTTCCCTTATGGAAAAGAAGGAAAAAAGAGAGCATACTGGCTCTTCTCCCGCTTTCCATACCCGTGTCCACCACCTGCAAACAAAGGTTTTGCAGTTTATTAAAGAGGTTTCTGGTTATCGAGTAGTGCGTATTTTTCGCCGCTATTCAGCCTTTTCTATAGTTACTTCGAGCGCTCTTTTGGTTTCTGTCAGCAACTTTACCCAGGGTAAGGACTCAGAAAGCCTTCTTTTTGGCTATATAGGGAAGGATAGTGCTTCGGTCGAAGAGACTCTTTCTTCAAAGCATCGGATTGCCGCTCAGGTTAATAAGAAGGAAAATCTTTCTCTAGTACCTTTGGCCAACCCTGGAAACTCTGTGGATCCTGAGGAAAAACCAGACATTTCCCTTCTTGATATAGAAAATGTCGCTTTGGGGAATCAGGTACTCCTTTCTACGCAAACAGGTTCTTCTATTGCTCGGGATCCAGAAGAAGATGGGGGAGTAAAGATTTATACGGTGCAAAATGGTGATACTGTCAGCGGTATTGCTGCTAAAAATGGCATTACGGTCAATACCATTTTATGGGCGAACGATCTTGATAATGCTGATCAGATTAAACCAGGCGATCAAATCTTTATTTTGCCCGTGGCTGGACTTTCCTATGTGGTGAAATCAGGTGATACGCTGGATTCTATTGCCGCTACCTATAAAGCAGAAAAGGATAAAATTATTACTTTTAATGAACTCCCTGCCAACGGCGAGATAGAAGTGGGAGAACTCATTATTATTCCTGATGGCAAGAAAGAAGAGGCTCCAAAGCCAGCTACTCCGGATGCCGGTATCGAACGGCGTCAGTACGCCACTTCTGCTGGTGGAGTAGCGACCGATCTTTCTTCGGGCTTTCGTAAACTGGAAGGCAAGGAAGGTCCCGGACACGGTTCCCTTTATGGATACTCCACTGGGATTGTGGCCAAAAACCGGTAGTTTCCATGGCGTGGAAAGGCGGGACAATGGCTTTTA
>CAYYET010000056.1:0-6410 GCA_964471075.1 uncultured Bdellovibrionales bacterium | reverse complement strand
AGTAATCTTACAGACTCCTTCAGGAGACACGACTACATTGTAAATGAGTCCCAGATCGACAATAGAAACACCAAGCTCGGGATCTAACACGAGCTTGAGCTTTTCAAGAACTAGTTGTTTGAGAGACTTCTCCGTCATCTATTCAGGGAAAATTTGTTTACCAGTGGCATCTTTAATACGAATAGCACTGACTGGGCAGCCGCGCGCAGCATTGAGAATCGTTTCCTGATCTTCCTGATCAGCCGTGGCTAATATAGACGCTTTTCCGGTGTCGTCCAAAGCAAACGTTTGGGTAGCCATAGCCGTGCAGGGGGCAGCGCCAATACAAACACTGTGATCAACTTCAACGATCCAGCCATTTTTTAAGGTGACCGGTCCGGCAGGCTTTGCTTCATCTTTCCACTGCGACATAGTTTTGTGGTTACTGAGTTATTTTATTATTGAGCGTTTTTTTGAGGGTTTCCAGAGAGAGGAGTCCGCACTTGATACGACTGGGTGAAAGAGTCACTCCAAGAAGTTTCAGGATATCTTCAGGACTGAGGGCTAGAGCTTCTTCCGCGGGTTTTTGCTCTATCGCTTCGGTGAGGAGCGAGGCGCTGGCCTGGGAAATGGCGCAGCCAACTCCAGAGAACCGTACATCGTCTATGATACCATTCTTCACTATGATGTCCATTTGGAGTTTATCCCCGCAACTCGCATTGATAGCTTTCGCTTGGTGGGTTGGATGATCAAGGGTGCCATGGTGACGAGGGTTGCGATAATGATCGAGGATAGTCTCTTGGTAGATGTCGTTCATACCATCTTTTCTTTTACTGTTTTTAGGGCGATCAGAAGTTTTTCGATGTCTTCTTCCTGGTTCACTACTGAGAAACTTAGTCTGGTGGAGGCACCGAGTTTTAGTGCCTCATGAAGTGGAGCGGCACACTGGAGACCTGCTCGAACACAAATACCTTGTTGTCCCAAAATGTAGGCTACATCATGAGGGTGCACGCCTTCCAGAACAAAAGATAGAATACCGCTTCTGGTTTCTTCGGTACCAGGAGCAATGAGAGTGAGAGTGTCACCAAAGGTTTCTTTCAGCCGCTTACCAGCCAAGAGCGCGAGATGCTGTTCGTGAGCATGAATAGTTTCTAGCCCTACTTCTTGAATATACTGAAGTGCCGCTCCAAGACCAAGAACGCCAGCGATATGAGGGGTGCCGGCTTCGAACCGGTGAGGCGCTTCTTTGTAGAGTGGTTCTGGAGCACAGGCATCGAGTACCATGCCGCCTCCGAAAATGACTGGAGGAAGATTCTTGATAACATCATATTTTCCGAAAAGCACTCCGATCCCAGTAGGGCCACCTACCTTGTGTCCTGAAAAAGCAACGAAGTCTGCGTCCCATGCCTGCACATCTACCGGCATATGACCTACGGCTTGAGCGGCGTCAACAAGCACAATGGTTGCGGGATTTTTTTTCTTAATAGTGCGAATGATATCCTCTACTGGATTAATAAGGCCCAAGACATTAGAAATAGCACTGAAGGCCATGATAAAAGTGTTCTGGTCTATCAAAGTTTCAAAAGCGCTCTCATCAAGAGTGCCATCAGCCTGTATGGGTACAATGCGTAGTTCAGCACCTGTTTTCTTGCAGAGTTCTTTCCAGGGAAGAAAGTTAGCATGATGTTCGGCAGCAGTAATAACGATATTGTGTTTTTTCTTCAGTGAGGGAGAAAATAAGGTAGCAGCGAGATTGATAGAAGCGGTAGTACCAGAGGTGAAAATAATTTCTTCTGCTCGTTCAGCTTTGATAAAAGTTGCCACCAGTGATCGAACTTGCTCGAAACGCTCCGTGGTCTCTTCTGCCAAAGGGTAGCTTCCTCGAGCGATATTGGATGAAAGAGTTTCGTAATATTCCTGTTCTGCTACTATGACGGGAGCTGGTTTCAGAGCGGTGGCGGCAGCATCAAGATAGATCACCTCCGGGTGATGGGTAAAAAAGGGAAAATGTTTTTTGAAATCAGAGTGATTCATAATGAAGGGGAAGCAAAATATTTTCCTACCAAGGCTAACATTTTTTCCTGTTCCTGAGAAGAAATAAGAGTGCTCATTTTTTCTAACGTCGACTTGAAAAATCCTTGTACGAGCAGTTTTTCTGCTTGTGATTTTGACAGTCCTCGGCTTTCGGAAAAAAAGAGCGCTTCTTGATTCACTGGACTAACAGTAGCGGCGTGATGACAGCGTACGTCATTTTGCAGAATCTCAAGCGTTGGTTTGGACATTGCTTTCGTGTGCGGTGAAAGAAGAAGAGTACGACTTTCCTGAGAAGCATCCGCCAAAAGAGCCGAGGAATCAATACGGACTATTCCTTCGTACGAACATTCTGCTTGATTATCCAACGCGCTTTTTACGGTGACAGTAGAAGTTGTTTCAGGAGCTTGGTGATGCTGGGTGATATGCAGGAGCCTTTTCTCTTCATGATTGAGAGAGAAAAAAGCAAAAATATGCGCTTTGGCTCTTTTGCCCTTTAGTTCAAACACGAGTTCACCACTGCGGTTCCAGAGGAAAAAGACACGCTCTTCATTCTGAGCGAGGACATACTGATTTTTAGTATCGTGAGAAATATCAACAAATTTCATAGTTCTAGCCAATACTTCCTTTCATTTCAAGATTAATCAATCGGTTGAGCTCAATAGAATATTCGAGAGGAATTTCTTTAACGACCGGATCAATAAATCCATTAACGAGCAAGCCCTCAGCATCTTCCGGACTAATGCCACGTGAAGTGAGATAAAAAAGTTTTTCTTCGCCGATACGTTCCACTGTGGCCTCGTGTTCTGTGATAGCGCTTGCTTCTTTGATATTCATGGTAGGGTAAGTATCGGAACGAGAAGTTTCATCAAGAAGTAAGGCATCACAGACGACACTTGATTTGGCATTCGTGGCACCAGGCACTATGTGGACGAGGCCTCGATAGGAAGTCCGGCCACCATCTTTGGAAATAGACTTGGAAACAACACGCGAAGTCGTATCAGGGGCAAGGTGAATCATTTTGGCTCCAGCATCCTGGTGCTGATCTTTTCCAGCATAGGCAATGGAGAGTACTTCTCCACGAGCGCCTCGACCAGCGAGATAAACAGCTGGATATTTCATAGTGACCCCCGAACCAATATTACAGTCAATCCATTCCATGACGGCATTTTCTTCAGCTCGGGCTCGCTTAGTGACCAGGTTATAAATATTTTTACTCCAGTTTTGGACGGTCGTGTAGCGCACCCGAGCATTTTTCTTCACATAAATTTCTACTACTGCAGAATGAAGCGAAGAAGTCGAGTAGATAGGAGCGGTACAGCCTTCGATATAGTGGACGTAGCTTCCTTCTTCAGCAATGATCAAAGTTCGTTCAAACTGACCAAAAGCTTCGGCATTGATACGGAAGTAGGCCTGGAGAGGGAGACCAACGTGGACGCCTTTAGGGACATAGACAAAAGAGCCACCAGACCAAACAGCAGAGTTCAGAGCGGCAAATTTGTTGTCGTGAGGAGGAATGAGTTTTCCAAAATATTCTTTGACGATTTCCGGGTATTTTTTGACCGCTGTGTCCATGTCACAAAAAATTACCCCGAGTTTTTCCAATTCTCGGTTGACGCTCTCATAAACTACCTCTGATTCATACTGAGCCGACACGCCAGCCAAGAACTTCTTTTCAGCTTCTGGAACACCAATACGATCGTAGGTCTCTTTAATTTCTTGCGGTAAGTCTTCCCATGATTGCGACTGTTTGTCAGTAGCTTTGAGATAGTAGGTGATGGCATCAAAATCAATCTTGGAAAGATCGGCACCCCAATTTGGCATTGGTTTTTCCTTGAAGGTTTCGTAGGCTTGTAAACGAAAATCGCGCATCCATACCGATTCGCCTTTCACTTTGGAAATTTCTGAGACGACCTTTTTGTTCAGTCCGGTGGTTGTTTTGTGAACCGAGCGTTCCGGCATAGCAAAGCCGTACTTATACTCTTCAAGCGCTAATTTTTTGGGAGACGCTTTTTTCATAAGGCTTCAAAACCTTGTACTTCTATTTTCTTAGCAAGGGCGGCTTTCCCAGTTTTGACAAGCACGCCATTTTTCATGACCAAGACTTCATCGGGCTGCACATATTTCAGGAGTCGCGTAGAGTGGGTAATAAATACGAGCGTTGTTTCTTTCGGCAGATGTTTTTTGAGGAAGCGAGAAATGGTTTTGAGAGCGTCTACATCGACACCGGTATCAATTTCATCAAACAACGCAAATTGCGGCTCGAGTATTGCAGCCTGAAGCGCTTCCATTTTTTTTCGTTCACCTCCAGAAAATCCTTCATTGAGAGAGCGCTTCAAAAGTTCATCTTTGATATGAAGTTCTTTGGCGTACTCCTTTACTTTTTTGTGAATACTGACGGCATCCATTTTTTTCTCCAGGGCAATACGAAGTAAATCAAAAACTGTCACCCCAGGAATTTCGAGTGGAGCCTGGAAAGAAAGGAAAATACCGAGTTTAGCGCGCTTATCCGGAGACAGATTCTTCAGGTTTTTTGTTCCATGGAGGATCTTGGAAGTGCGACTATAGGAAATTTTTGGATGACCGACGATAGCACTGGCCAGTGTTGATTTGCCAGAGCCGTTCGGACCCATAAGAGCGTACACCTTTCCTTTTTGAAAAGTAAAAGAAAGATCGTGAAGAATTTCTTTGCCTTCAATAGTAGTGGAGAGATTTTTGATCGACAGCATACAGTAAATTATTTTGGGTGATTGAGAAGAGTAGCGAGCGTGATATGAGAGAGCGTACTTTCGATTTCTTGTTCAAGGGTGCGCCAGACCTGATTACTTTGGCAATGACTGGGTTGGAGACAGGGGAGAGCGCCTTTGATAGGTGGAGCAAAAGTTTTAATCGGGCCATCGAGTTCCCGAAGAATTTCCCACACATTGACGGTCTCCTTCGATCGAGTGAGGGTGTAGCCACCGCTCGTCCCTTTGGTAGCTTCAACTATTCCGGCTCGACGCAAGTGCTGGAGGATTTTTTCCAGGTAATCCTCTGGTAGGTGCTCACTTTCAGCGAGGGCATGAATAGAGAGAGGTTTCTCTGCTTGGGCGAGGGCCAGTACTGCTCTAAGGCCGTAATAAGCCTTTTTTGATACTTTCATAAATTCAGACTAATTAAGTCTGATTTTAGAGAAAAAGAAGAAAAAAGTCAAGGGAAAAATTGTACATATAACTTAATAGACAAAAGGTTCTTTTCCTGGTACAAGAAGAGTACCGTCCAAACTTTGGAGAACATCGTGAATGACCTCAGTAGCTTAGCTGCTTTGACGAGCAGTCCGAGCTGCCTGTTGAGGGAGCTCGGTGTTGGGAAAAGGATCTTTCTGTTGCGGCTGAAAGGCTCAAGAGAAAGTGGCGTGGTTCCTTTGGAAACAATCGAGGAAAACATCCGCCAGTATGGGACAGCAGACCTCGCTGTGCCGGTGCAGGGGTGGCTGACTATTTTGCGAGTGGAAAACTGGCAAAAAGAACGTCTGTGCTGTGTGAAACTGCGCTTTGACTACTCAACAGGCGCGTTTGATTTCGGTCTGTGCCGTACGAGTCGGGATGATTCGTTTTGGTTGAGTACTCAGGCAATGTACCAAAAGCAGTACAAGCTTACGCTCATCCCCCTTGGATTTTTCCCTGACCTCTTCCCCTGAAACGCTCAACGAGCTTCAGGGGTTTTCTTTTTGGTAAAAATACCGTACACTGTGTCAGTTATAGTGAAGATATGAAACCATACCTCGGATTTTGGGGAAAACTAAAAAAGCCGATTTTTGTTCTGGCGCCACTGGCCAATGTCACGGATGCTGTTTTTCGCGCGCATATTGTGAAATACAGTAAACCTGATGTTTTTTGGACGGAATTTGTTTCAGCTGATGGACTGTGTCATCCGAAAGGACGCGAGGCACTTATGCGTGATCTGAAGTTTTCTGAAGCGGAGCGGCCGATTGTAGCTCAGCTGTTTACCTCGCATCCAGAAAATATGTATGAGGCAGCCAAGCTTTGTGCAGAACTTGGCTTTGATGGTGTTGATATTAATATGGGCTGCCCCGATAAAAATGTCATGAAGCAGGGAGCTGGAGCAGCTTGTATTAAAAATCCCGACCTTGCTCAAGAAATTATTCGTGCCGCTATGAAGGGAGTAGTAGACTCTGGAAAGCAGATTCCGGTTTCGGTTAAAACGCGTTTGGGGTTTAATGAAGATACCCTAGAGGAGTGGTTACCAAAACTTCTGGCAGTGAAGCCAGCAGTGATTACTGTTCATGCTCGGACCAAGAAAGAAATGTCAAAGGTTCCAGCTAGGTGGGAACGAGTGAAACGAGCGGTAGAAATTGCCAAAGATTCTGGCACGCTTATCTTCGGTAATGGTGAAGTGAG
>CAYYET010000055.1:0-6891 GCA_964471075.1 uncultured Bdellovibrionales bacterium | reverse complement strand
ATAAACAGAGTAGGATAGTAATAATTGTAATTATTGAGAAGTTTTATGTTTCTCACTCCTAGAATTGAAAAAGCAATTGTGCGAGCAACAACGCTCCATCAGTCTCAGAAACGAAAAATAAGCGAAGTGCCGTATATTGTCCATCCGTATTCGGTGGCGTTTCTTTTGGCGCACTATGTGGATGATGAAGATGTGATTATTGCCGGGCTGCTTCATGATACCCTGGAAGATATTCCTGAATATACGGAAGAAATGCTGCGAGAAGAATTTGGTGAACGAGCCTGCGCCATTGTGAAAGAAGTCACAGAAGACTTTACCGAAGCAGAAAAGGCAGATCACAGTATCCGAGGGGAAAATTGGCGCGCTCGGAAAGAGCATTACCTAGAAAATCTTTCCAATGATAGCCAGGAAGCTCTGATGGTAGCAACTGCAGATAAAATCCATAATCTTCGGAGTTTAGTTGATGGTTATACGCTTTATCAGAAGGATGTTTGGCAGAAATTTGGAAGAAAACCAGAAGATATGACTTGGTTCTATACGGAAGTTTCAAAAATTATAAATGATCGACTCAAACATCCTTTAGTAGAGGAGATGAATCGTCTCATAACAGAACTTCAAGCAATAACAAAGAAATAGTTCTTTTCTTCTGGGCAATCTGGTACAATAGGGCTATATGCGTATCGGAATAAATGCCTCATTTTTGCGGAAACCTGGTACAGGGATCGGCCAGGTTACTACATATCTACTCGAACATTTAAGTGCCCACGCTGGAGGTTCTGATACTTTTGTTGTCTATACCGAAGAACCCACTTCCCTTTCGTTGTCAAAAAATTTTGAAGAGAAATCTTTTCTTCCCTTTTGGAAACGAGATGACCTCCTTCGAAAATGGCTTTGGGAACAAAAACTGGCTCATGAAGCTCAAGAGGATGACTGCGATGTCCTTTTGAGTTTGTATCAGTCTACAACCGTTTCTACTTTGCCTCATGTTATGATCATTCACGATCTCATTCCCAGGCTCTTTCCCGAGTATCAAGGAAATGTACGGCAGAAATGGTACTGGAAACAAGTAGAGAAAGCTCTGCTCCAAGTAGATAAAATCGTAGCGGTTTCTGAAGCAACCAGAAATGATCTGGTAGAGTATGGCATAGCCAGTGACTGTATTACTATTGCTTCACCAAGTATTGCGCCAGTATTTGAAAAAACGCTTCCTCTCGAAGAAGAAAATCGAGTTATGGCAGCCTATAGTTTGGTACCAGGCTACCTTTACCACGGAGGAGGCCTAGAAGTTCGTAAAAATACTGAAGGGGTTTTACGAGCCTATGCTAATCTGGTAGAAAAAGAAAAAAAAGAAAAGCTTGGCGTTGTTTTGCCACCACTCGTTATTTCTGGAAAGATTTTTTCAGAGGAAAACAAGTTAGCGGTACCAGTAAAAAAACTAGTCCAAGAATTAGGACTAGGGGAGAGAGTAAAACTTTTAGATTTTGTTCCGGAAGAAGATCTACCGGCCCTCTATAAAAACGCCTTATTTTTCATTTATCCATCGAAATACGAAGGCTTTGGTTTGCCGGTTCTTGAAGCCCTTACCATGAATACACCTGTTTTGACTTCAGATGTTTCTTCTTTGCCAGAAGTAGCTGGGGATGCTGCTCTGTATATCGACCCCACCAGTATTCCTTCTCTTACTTCTGGAATGGAAAGACTGTTGAAGGATGCTTCTTTACGGATGACTCTCAGTGAAAAGTCTGGAAGTGTACGGAAGCGTTTTAGCTGGGATACTATGGCTCAAGCGGTTATGTCTTCACTTCATCAGAGTGTTTCATAAAAACTATGACGTTTGCTCACTTTTTTCATCTACGGCCCAATAAACTTCTGCTCCTTCTAGGAAGTGGTTGCGCTGTATTAGCTTCTATTATTCTTCAAAATAAAGGTGTACTCCCTCTTGATACCGTTACCTTTATCTTTTTTTCATTCGTTCTTTTTCTCTTTGCTTTGTATCGGCCAGCTTGGGCATTTCTTTTGTTTGTTGCCTTACTTCCCTTGGAAACGGTAGATCTGGGCTCGTCAGTCTTTTCTGGTATTACGCTTCGACCATATCAGTGGCTCATGGTGCTTCTGTTTTTGGCTTTGATAGTACGTTTTATTCTGAAGAAGTTGCCTTTTCAGCTCTTTCGACCAAAAATATTTGACCTTTTACCCGTTCTCTTTGCTCTCTCTGCGTTTTTTGGAGCCTTGGGAGGAGGGGATGCTTCACGAGCCTTGAAACAAGCAGTAATTGTCAGTTCTTTTGTGGCGCTTTACTTTTTGGGACGAATATTTTTCCGTACTCCTTTTGATGTGGCGCAAGCTCTGCCTTTTTTCCTGCTTTCCAGTGCCATAGTACTTGGATACGCTCTCTTCCAAAATATCCAGTTCCTTCTTGGAAAGGAGAGTTTTCAGGTAATGATAGGGCGACCCAATGCTACCTTTCCCGAAGCTGACTGGTTGGGGATGTTTGTACTTATCTGCATTGGCGTCCTCGTTGGTCTTCTTTCTTTTGTCATTCACCGTTTTGAACAAAAAACTCAGTCTACGGCTCGTTTGTTCGTCCTGATTCCGCTTCTGGCTCTTTCTTTTGTAGTGTTAGTCCTTACCGTAGCTCGGAGCGCTTGGCTTGGAGTAGCTTTCATGCTTTTTGTTTTTTCTCTTGGCTTTTTCTTTTCCTATAGTCGTCAGAATATACTCCATGCCGCGAAAAAAACTTTCTTTCTTGATGGAATACTGTTTGGAACTTTTGTAGTAGCTTGCGGACTGGTAGCTTTTTTCCATCTGAGCCCATTTCAGTTTTTTAATCGTATACAGAGTACCGGTACCGGCTTGCAGAAAATTACCATTTCCTGCGATACCGAAAAAAGTCTTCCTGATAAGATAGGCAGCACAGAGGAGCTTACAGGCTTTGACTGTCGCCACATTGCTCTTGAGGAGATTGATAAAGAGCGGTCAGAGGGAAGATTTGTGACCGAAATATATCGAAATGATCCTAATATTTCGATTCGTAAGGAAACGTATAAAACAGTCTGGGAAGTTCTCAAGAATCATCCAGTGCTTGGGATTGGATGGGGAAATATTGCAGCATCTTTGGGAACTGATGAGCATGGGTCATCACTTAATTCGAGCAATATGTTTCTTGAAATTTGGCTTGGAAGTGGTCTCATTGGCCTAGTCTCATTTACCATTTTCTGGTTTGTTCTCTTAGGAGCCTCCTTTGTTCAATACTGGAAAGATGATGATCGAGGCGATCGACTCTTTGCGCTTAGTATCGGTTCTATTCTTATAGGTACAACTATTTTTAATCTCTTTAATGCCGGATTGCTGTTGGGCTTTTTCTTTCTGATGCTTTCTATAGCGACACGCTCACTGGAAACAGTACAGAAGGAGCGGTTTTTAGGAAAAGATCTTGTATGAATGAAGTACGTGCTATTGATATTAGGCTTTTAGGAAAAAAGCGCACCGGAGATGAAACGGTATTTTTCAATCTTACCAAAGAGCTTCTGAAGCTCGATACTAAACATCAGTATCTTCTTCTGACCGATGAAACTGATCAAACAAAACTGGCTATCATCCAGGGGAAATTGGGCTGCATTGGACAAAAAAATGTTCAATTTGTAACCCTTCCTGGAAAAAATCGTTTTCTGTGGAATCTTGTTACTTTGCCGTGGTTTCTCTCTAGGAATACAGTCGATGTTCTCCATACCCAGTATATTCTTCCCTTATGGGTACCGAAGCGTACCAAGATTGCGCTTCATATTCATGATGTTTCTTTTGCGGTGTATCCGGAACTTATTTCCTGGAAAGATCGATTCTTCCTTTCACTGCTTATCCCGCGTTCTTTGAAGCGTGCCAATGTTATTCTTACTCCCTCTCAATTCACAAAAGATGAAATAATAAAGCATTACAATATTTCTTCTCAGAAAATTGTCGTGATTCCTAATGCTTTAAGTGAAGAATTTCTTCTTTCAGAAAATAACGAAGAGAAGCGTGTAAGGGAAAAATATGCTCTTCCAAAACGGTTTATTCTGTATGTTGGAACCCTTCAACCACGAAAAAATATTCCACTCCTCATTCAAGCATTGGCAGAAGTACGAAAAAAAGTCTCAGATATTACGCTGGTCCTAGTAGGAAATCGCTCGGCCCATCATTTTGATAAGAAAATAGATTGGGAGATACGAAGTCAGGGATTGGAAGGCCTAGTTTATTTTCCTGGTTATATTGATCAAGGAGATTTACCCATAGTTCTTGGATCGGCCGAAGTATTTGCCTTTCCATCACTTTATGAAGGATTTGGTATTCCTCTCTTGGAAGCTATGAGCCAAGGCACGCCCGTAGCTGCCTCAGATATAGCTTGTTTGCGAGAAATAGCAGGGGAAGCAGCCCTTTATTTCGATCCCACCAGCGTTGCTTCATGCAAAAAAGTACTGTATACTCTTCTTACTGACAAAGAACAAAGAGAGCGGGGTATTGAAATGGGACATGCTCAAATCTCTCTTTTTTCTTGGAAAAAAAGCGCGCTTCTGCTGAAGGAAGAGTATGAGCGCCTTTCATAAAGTTAATAGATATTTTGTATGATGTTTTCAAAAAACAACGCTGGAACTGCTTTAGGTGAAGGAAAAGTTTCTCAGAAGCGTCGTATCGTTCGTGTTATTCTCTTTTTTCTGGCCCTCCTTTTTATTGGAGGAGCGGTTTTTGCCTGGAAAACTGGTATCACCCTCAATAAAATTTCACAAGGAAATGCTGGTATTTTCAAAAGTATCGTAAAGTCTCTCCCAGGAGCAGAAAAAACTCTCTCTGGGGAATCTGATGGCCGGGTTAATATCTTACTTCTCGGTATGCGCGGGGAGGGCGTAGAGGGTGGTGGTTTGCTTGCTGACACCATTATGGTGCTCTCTATTCATCCAAAGGCTAATGACCAGGACACTGCCAAGGCCTCTCTTATCTCCATTCCTCGCGACCTCTATGTCAAAGTTCCAGGTCGAGACGAACACCGAAAAATTAATGCTGTGTATGCTTTAGGGGAAGAGCGCTCTCATGGGGGTGGAGGTATCGAAGATATGCGCACCATTGTAGGAGAAGTAACGGGTCTCGATATTCCGTACGCTGTGACCATTAATTTCCAGGGTTTCAAAGACTTAGTGAATGCTATTGGTGGCATTACTGTTCATCTTGACCAGCCTTTTGAAGAAGGAATGCAGTTTCGTGGGTTAGAAAAACGATGTGACGGTATTACCTATACGGTCCCTTCAGGAAACTACGAAGAAAAACGTATTCAAAGAAAAAATGGAACGTACTACGCTAATCCAAAACGTTATCCATTATGCTTTGAAAAAATGACTCCGGAGGCTGTAGCTGAACTTGAATGTGGCGGTAACTTTAAACTGCCGCAGGGAGATAACCTGCTCGATGGTGACAAGGCCCTCTGTTATGCTCGTGCTCGTTATACCTCGAGTGACTTCGATCGTGCCCGTCGCCAGCAAGAAGTGATCAAACTTATCAAAGAAAAGGCTTTGAGTCTTGGCACCCTCACTGATTTTTCTAAGGTCAGCGCTATGCTTGATAGCTTGGGAAATAACACTAGTACCAACCTCGAAGCCTGGGAGATGAAGCGTCTGCTGGAGCTCTATCAGGCGGCTGGAGATACGGCTGCTATTAACCAAAAGGTGCTCGAAAACTCTGAGGAGGGACTGCTTTATAACCCACCCCAAACAAAAGAAACTGGTTATATTCTGCTTCCTATCGGTGATAACTACGATCGAATTCACGAACTTTTCAAGAATTCGCTCAATTACTAGTCACTACTTTCTCACGAAGATGGAAAGACAAGAACTAACCATCGCTGTCAATAGTTATAAAAATCCAGAGATTCTTCGCTTATGTCTAGAATCTATACGAAAAGAGATGCCTTTGTCTGGCATCTCTTATGAGGTTTTGGTAGCTGATAGCGCCACTGAAGAGGACACCGAAATGATGATGCGGGAGGATTTCCCAGAGGTCCGTTTTTTTCCTTTCAAAGAAAATGTGGGCTTCAAAACATTGGTAAATGTGTCTCTGAAAGAAGCGCGGGGAGAATATGTCTTTCTCATTAACAGTGACATTATCTTAACGTCTGATACTTTTCCAAAGCTTCTTTCTTATCTCAAGGATCATCCAGAAATTGGGATTTTAGGCCCAAAACAATTTAATTTTAATGGCAGTCTCCAACAAAGCTGTTTTCACTTCTATCGGCCAGAAACCATTCTCTATCGTCGTACATGGTTAGGAAAACTTCCTTTTGGAAAAAAACATCTTCGATGGTTCACTCTAACCGATGAGAATCTTTTTCATCCTAAAGCAGTGGACTGGGTTATTGGATCAGCTATGTTGGTTTCCAAAGAGAAGGCTCTAGAAGTAGGACCTATGGATGACCGATTTTTTATGTATATGGAGGATGTGGATTGGTGTCGGCGTTTCTGGGAACTCGGATACAAAGTAGTCTATTTTCCTGAAACCTTTGTCTATCACTATCATGGCAAAGGAAGTGCGCGTGGTGGATTTCTTGGTTCCCTTCTCTTTAATCGTCTTACCTGGTACCATATTGAGAGTGCTCTCAAATATTTCCTAAAGTATTCCGGAAAACCGCTCCCTAAAATAGAATAAACTCTATCTTCTTATGACTGATATCCCTTCTCTTGATCCAACCAAAGAACAGGGCCATAGACTTTTCAAAAAAGCCTTTCTTTTTTTCTTTGCCGTTTTTTTCCTCATGGGCGTATTTTGGTTAGGATATGAACGGGGCAAAGAAAGTGTTTCCGGAAATACACTTGCGAGCGTTCTTTCTCCAGAGGATGCCATCATTACTAACAAAGCAAGTCAGGATAAGAC
>CAYYET010000054.1:0-7000 GCA_964471075.1 uncultured Bdellovibrionales bacterium | reverse complement strand
ACACGGTAGAGGAATTTTTTGAACAATTTTTTCATGATAAAAAATGGAATCTCCCAAAGTTAATTGCCGAGGTACTGGAAGTAGTGAATTTGCCTGTTCCACCTCTTGATAAAAAGATTCGACAGTTTTCTGGCGGCCAGCAGGCTCGTCTTCTTTTGGCTTCAGCTCTTATTCAAAATCCTGATATTCTTCTTCTTGATGAGCCGACCAATAATCTTGATTATGCTGGTATTGAACATCTCACGCAGTTTCTGATCAATTACAAAAAGACCGTCATTGTGATTTCTCACGATGCTGAGTTCTTAAATGCCTTTACTGAAGGCGTGCTCTATCTTGATGTTTTTACGCATAAACTTGAGCAGTATACGGGGAATTATTACGACGTAGTAGAAGAAATTGCCAAACGTATTGCTAAGGCGCAGAGTGAAAACGTGCGTTTGGAACGTACTATTGAAGAAAAGAAGGCTCAGGCCAACGTTTTTGCTAATAAGGGAGGAAAACTGCGTGCTGTGGCGAAGCGCATGCGTGATTTGGCTGAAGAATTGGAAGAAAACAAAGTGGATGTACGCCGAGAAGATAAAACTCTGGGGGCCTTTGAGATTCCTACTCGAGGGTTGGTAGGGCCAATCGTCAATATTAAAACTGTTTCGGTATTAGGGGAATTCGGTCCGAATATCAAGCGGGTAGATATGATCTTGAAAAAGAATACGCATCTCTTGGTTTCTGGGCCGAATGGTATTGGCAAGAGTACTTTTCTGGAGGAACTGGCAACCGGCAATACCGAACGAGCCGAAATTACTCCCGGAGTAAAGGTCGGTTATTATCGACAGGATTTTTCAACACTGGATTTTGAGAAAACAGTAGTCGAAACACTTTTGGCTTCCCTGCCAGAAAAAAATACGGAACTGGCGTATAGAACGGGAGCCCGCTTCTTACTCACAGCAGATTTGATGCAAAATAAAGTAGCCAGTCTTTCAGAGGGGCAGAAGGGCTTGCTTATGTTTGCTTGTCTTTTTGCGGAAGAGCCGGATCTTTTGATCTTAGATGAACCAACGAACCATATCAATTTCCGTCACTTACCGGTGATTGCCGAAGCTTTGGACAAGTACCAGGGAGCAATGATTTTTGTCTCTCACGTGCCAGATTTTGTGGCTCAGATTCGTATTGATGAAGTGCTCGACTTGGAATCTTTAAGCTAACTTTTTTCTTGACAAGAAGAGTCTTTCGTACGACTATGACGACATCTGTTTAGTACCTTCTGTAGAGGTGGTCATGATGCAACGAAAGCTTTTTCTGAAAGACCGAATCATCGGTTTTCTGGGTGGGTTGGTCATTGTTTTGGCCATTGACCTCATGTGGATTCATCAAGCAACGCTTTGGTATCCGTGGCCCTCTGGTCAGCAAGCTGTGGCCGTTCTCGTTCTCTTGTTTGGGGTTGTGGCGGTACTTTGGGCTGATGATGATGGTCTCAATACTGTGCCACCGTGCACGGTAACTATTGCCATTTTCCTTCTTGGTGATCTGGCGTGGAAGTTTCTGACATAATTACGTGTTTCATCAACGTCGTACATGTATGGCGTTTTTTTTATTTCTCCTCTTCAAAAAGGATTTGCCAGAAAAGGGTGCCGGCAAAAAGAAAACCAAGAATCAATACTGGCACAAGAAGAAGGGGGAATTTTAGGAGAGACAGTCCTAAAATCCCAGTGGCCCAGAATATTCCAAGAATGATCAGAGGGCTTTTCCAAGTACATTTCCAGAGAAAGGAGGCTTCGAGATATTTTCCTAAGAGCGCTACCACAAAGGTGAGGATCAAAAGAATGGCCAGGAAGCCACTGAGACTGAGTCTGGTAGTAACGAACGTAGGCAGAAGGGTTTCCAGGGTAAAGAGGCCTGCCAAAAAAATATAGGCAATACATAGTGCCTCAGTAGCCAGGGCAAAAATCATCAGTAGGTTTCCGGACTGCTTGGAGTGTTCGAGAATGGCGAAGAATTTTTGGGTGAGTATTTTCATAGAAATTATTGAGCCAGTCCAAAACGAACCAGGAAACGTTGTTTGATCTTGGAAAGAAGGGTCATAAAGTTTTCTTGGTTCTTGGCCGTTTCAAAAGAAACAGAAAGAGTCCGGAGTTCTATAGCGTCAGAGCTGGCGAATGTGAGCTCAAAATCATTCCCAAAGCCAGACTTGAGTTCGGTGATAGGCGTGGTACAGGAAAGTTTGTTGCCAAAAATATTCGGCATTGGGGAACAGTGGACCGTGATACTACTTTCCTTGCTCGAAACCAGAATAGGATGTTTATTGGTAATCAAGAAATCACGGTATGTTCCTGGGAGAAGAGGGTGTTTGGTTTCATGGTCTATGACAAAATATTCTTGATGCTCCGTATCAAAGAGTACGGTACCGTCTGGGTGGATATCTCCGAGAAGAAAGATTTTGCCTCGCTTGTAGATACCAAGTTCCTCTTCGCTTACAGAAATGACATCATCAAAGTTGTAGCCCAGAGCCAAGAAAATTTCTGCACTGCCTACAGGTCGAGCCTCGTTTTCACTGACCACCACAAAAACGCCGGTAGCATTGGCCAATAAGGTGCCTACCCGAAAGCCCAGCCATTCTTCAGAAAGAGGATATTGCTCGAGGAGGCTTTCAGATGCTTCAGTAGCTTGTTCTTTGGGGAAGCGAGAAAGGAAGGCTTTGTCGCTGACAAAAGGAAAAAGAGTGCCATCGCGGAGGGCGTAATAGGCATTTCCTACGTGGTAAGTTGTTTCTCCGGGAAAATCTGATACTGGGTCACTTGTTGGATACAGAAAGCTCTGGTAGGAACGACGGAGTGAAAACTCGGTATTCTGGGGGAGAGCAGAATCTTTTTCAAGAACGGCTTCAAGGTGAGCATCAGAAAATCCTCCTAAAACAGCGGTATCAGCAATAAGCGTTCCCTTACCTTCTATCTTGCCGTTGATTCGCGGAGTGTTTTCAGGGGAACGCGGAGAGAGTAGGGTGTTTTTGCTTGATTCTGGAGAACGGAAATCAAATGTTTGGGTAAGAGTTGGAAAAAGAATGCTTAAAAAAAAGAGAGTAGTGAGAACGAAAAATATTACATACAGAGCGACTCGGTACAAAGTGTAGCGTTGTTTCAGATGATCAGGAATTTCAATAAAAGGAGGAAAAGACATACTAGTAAATCTGGAAGAGGAGATTATGAGTTTCGGTGGTAGTTTTTTCTGGAAGGACTGAGTTGTCTCCGAGGTGTTCGAGCGAAAAGTCTACAAACTTCTTGAAAACAAGCCGCTCTCCAAAAACAGCAGCGTAACGAGCCTGACTCTCTTGTGGAGTAAGAAGGTAAATGTGATTAAAATGACTGGTATCCAATGCAGGAAGGTCATATGGATTAAAGAAGTATACCGTATTTTTTCCAAAAAGGAACTGGCCAGGACCAGAAAGCATAAAGAAGCCGTCTCCAGTAGCCCCGTTATCTACGAGGATTAAATCTTTCTCTCCAAAGCTACTGACAAAAGAAGCGATTTGGGAGCGCAGGCCGCGTCCTTCGGCAAACCCGAGTTGATTACTCCATGCTGGATATTGAAGGAAGAGTAAGCCAGTAAAAATTATACTGACAAAGAAGAGTCTCTTACCACCAGGCTGTGTCACAGGAAAGGTAGGAGTTCCTCGAGCAAAAAGAAAGGCTATGCCAATGATGGTGGAAAAAAGAAGAGCGGGAAATACCGAAAAAAGATAACGCCGGAGCATCCAGGGATAGTCAGGGGTGATATTGGGGAAGAAGAGATAGAGAAAGGTAGGAAGCGCTAAAAAGGCTGGTACCAGAAGGAGCCACTGTTTTTTCTTTAAAAGTAACAGGATACCGAAGAAGCCTGTAATAAATAGGGTAAGCAGGCCATAGAAGAAGAGGATATCTCCAAACCCGAAAGAACCCTGGAGAGAAAGGGCGGTGCTGCTATGAGTAGAAAAACTCTGGAGAAATTTCAGGAGGGCTTTTCCAATCATTTTGTAATAAGGAAGATTGATGAAGAAATCACGCAAAAAGACAAACGTAAAAAGAAAGGCGGGAATAATGAGACTCTTCCAGGGATAGGTACGAAACAGTGTTCGGCCATGAGGATGCAGTATAACGAGGAGGAGCGAGAGCAAAAGGAAGGCGAACCCCTCAATGCGGGTAAAGGCAAAAAGCCCGGCAGAAAGAATGACCCCGGTGTAGAAAATAAATTTTCCTTTTTGAAAGAATAAAATAAGACTGTAGGCCAGAAAAACAAACAAGAAAACGCCGAAATTTTCTGTGAGGGTGACTTTGGCGAACCAACTCGGCAGAAAAGAGGTCATGGCCAAAAGCAGTCCGGCTCCGGCGTACAAAGGGTGAACAAATAATCGAAGAAGCTGGTAGAAGAAAAAGAGAAAAAGAAAAAGCAGAACACCATTAGCCAGAGCGTAGCCTGAAATACCAAAAAGCGAAACGAAGCTTGCCAGCCAGGCAGTGTAACCGAGAGGAAATTGCGTCAGGAGGTACCCTTCTTTGGTATAGGAAAAGCCGGGGAAGTTGAGAGCTGTTCCTTCACCGTAGATCTGAAAGAAACTATCACTTCCTGGAGTAGAGAAGGCGAGTTCGGTGTTACTGGCGAGGCGATAGGCGGCTTCAGCAAGTGATCCTTGATCCCGGCCAGAAAAAAGAGTGGGTTCACTGGTATAAGCAACAAAACTGGCATAGAGCAGCGTGATGATAAAGACCATGCGAAGATCTCGAGGGGCCAGACGGATGAGTTTATAGGCAATAAGAAGGGTGAGAGTCAGGAAGAGAGCAAAGCCAAGAGCGAGCATGGGAAAAAGAAAGAGACTGCTCAAAGCGAGAGAAAAAGTAAACCAGCCAAAGACAACAAAAGAAAGCCCAAACAGTGCCACGAGACTTTCTGTTTTTTCAAGAGAAAGAAGTTTCATGATGCTTGTAGTATACCTTAAAGAGGGATTATTTTTCAATGATTTTCCTGTTTGCCAAGGCCCCTTCCTAAGGCTACAATAAGAAGTGTCAGAGAAGTCTTATTCTCATTTTCTATTCATGAATCGGTATTTTTTTCTTTGGTATTATACACGCGGGCTTCAAGCGGTGTTTTTGTTATGGGGAAACATCATACGCAGCGTCTTTCACCGCTTTCATATTGTCGGTCTTTTTACTACCCTGGTCTCTCCTTGGAAACGAGATGTCAGTGTTCGTGATTGGCTTGGTTTTCATCCGCTCAAGTCCCTGGAGATGCTTTTTGAAAATCTCCTGTCTCGATTTTTGGGAATGATCGTACGGATAGTAGTTATTCTTTCTGGTTTGGGAGTGCTCGGTATAACAGTACTATTTGGAGGGGTAGGGGTAGGGCTCTATATTTTTGCACCGGTATTTCTTGTGTTAGGGATACTCCTCTGGCCTCTGGAAAGCGGGCTAGCAGGTAAGCTTTTTCTTGCCGGTTTCATTGGTCTCGTTTTGGCCTTAATGTTATACGTTACACGAGTTGAAGATGAAGAGGCGACAACAGATATTGTCTTATTAAAGCGACGGAAGTGGTTTTCCAAGTTATTGGGCCGTCTTGGTTTGGCAAAAGCGGATTTTACTGGCGAGATGACAAAGAATACCGAGACGTTTCTCCAGTTTCTTCTTGCTCGAGGTATCAATAAGGAGGTCTTTGAACAGGCCGTAGCTATTGAATATTCTTCTGAAAGGAAACGTCTCGAAAAACGACAGATGTTTTCTTGGGAAAACCTTCACAAAGCCGTGCCCTTTGGAAAAGGGTGGCGCTATGCTTATACTCCTCATCTTGATAAATACGCCATTGATCTTTCAGTGTTTGACCCAACAGAATATGCCCACGCTACTTTAGTAGGTCGGGAAGAGGAGTTTAAACTCACCACCTTAGTTTTGGAGCGTCCTACTCAAAACAGCGTGCTTTTGGTTGGTGATCCAGGGGTAGGCAAACAAATTCTTATCCATCAGCTGGCTCGATTGGTTCGAGAGAATGTTTTTGAAGGAACACCTCTCGGAGAAACGCGTTTTCTCTTGTTTGATATCGGGCGAACTGTTTCTGACGCTATCAACCAGAGTCTGGATGCTTCTGGTTTTGTACGGCAGCTTTTTGGTGAAGCAGCTTATGCGGGAAATGTCGTCCTAGTTATTGAAAACATTGATACGGTCTTAGGAAAAAATGGTCATGAAAATCTGGCTCCAGTCTTGGGAGAATTTCTAGCATTGCCTGGTTTTCGGCTTATTGCTACTTTGTCCAAGAATCGCTACCACGCTTTGGCTTCTGATCAAGAATCACTCTTTAAATTTTTTGAAACGATTCATTTCCGGGAAACTTCTGAGTCAGAAACTTTGGAGGTTTTATTAGACTATATCCGGCCTTTTGAAAAAAAACAGGTAATATTTACTCTCCCGGGACTGCTTTCGCTGGTGAGCCAAGCCAGTCGTTATAAATGGGAGGTGCCGTTTCCGGAACGAGCGCTTGATCTGGCTCAAGAAGTATTGACGTATTGGCAGGGTGAAGGCAAAGAACTGTTTATTACTCCACAAACCGTAGAATCTTTTGTGAGCTTAAAAACTGGAGTACCAACTGGAGTGATTGGAGCTGAGGAGAAAGAAAAACTTCTTTCTTTGGAGCAACATCTTCACGAACGAGTCATTGGTCAAGAGGAAGCAGTGAAACAAGTAGCTGAAGCGATGCGTCGGGCTCGAGCAGGCTTTGGTGACGGCAAGCGTCCTTTGGGAAGCTTTATTTTCCTTGGACCGACAGGAGTAGGAAAGACAGAAACTGTGAAAGCCTTTGCGGAGAGTTATTTTGGCAATGAAAACCAGATGATTCGCCTTGATATGAGCGAATTTCAGACACCTGAGGCAGTGGATCGATTGATTGGTTCAGAAGCGCTTGGTATCACGGGACAGCTCACAGACATGGTCAAGGAAAAACCTTTTTCTATTCTTCTTTTGGATGAACTGGAAAAAGCGTATCCAAAGGCTTT
>CAYYET010000053.1:0-7363 GCA_964471075.1 uncultured Bdellovibrionales bacterium | reverse complement strand
ACTCACTCCTGGACGCGTTGCTTCAATAACTGCTTTTAATACCCTAGCCAAGCGTTTCCCTGATTCTCGGAGACGTGCTTGTTCCTCAGAAGTTTTTATCCACGCTTTCATAGAATTTCCAGTTTGCCTACTCCCTCCAAAATGGTCTGAAATATTTTTTCTGATGTTTGTTCGCCTCGAACCCAGAGAAGTTTTCCTCGCTTGGCAAAGTATTCAATCACGGGACGAGTTTCATCATGAAATATCTGGTAGCGTTTCTCTACCCCTTCTACCGTATCATCCTCTCGCTGCACCAGTTTGCCTCCACAAGCGGTACAAGGAGTTTCAGTGCTCTGTATATCCATGCCTACGATAAATTTTTTGCCACACTGAGAACAGGAATAGCGACGAGAAATACGATCAATAGAAATCTCTTTTGGTAAATCAATATAGATCACTCGATCCACTTCGCGACCATGATGTTGAAAAGCTTCAAGTACTTCTTCTATCTGAGTTTCACGACGGGGCGCTCCATCAAGAATAATCCCCTGATCGTTAGGAATATGAGCAAAAGCCCGACGCAAGACTTCTTTGACTATGTCATCAGAAACCAGTTCATGGCGTACATCAATGGCTTCTTTCACTGTTCGTCCTAATTCAGAATCTTCTTCAGCAATTTTCCGAAATTCTGCTCCCATTTCTATACGAGCCTTCTTGAACTGGCTCACAAAAAACTCCGCCTGGGTACTTTTTCCAGAACCAGGAGGGCCGAGTAAGATATAATTTTTTGGCGTCATGATGAAAAGATTAGGAAAGTTCTTTAGAAAGATTCGTAACTACGCATGGTCAGCTGACTCTGAATGTGCTTAATCGTCTCCAATACCACCGACACCACAATCAAAATACTGACACCGCCTAGAGAGAAAGCCTGGATACCGGTCACCCCCTGAACCACAAACGGTAAGACAGCGATAAGTCCCAAGAAGAGCGCTCCTGCTACCGTAATGCGATTAATAATATGATACAAATACTCTGCTGTGGTAGCTCCAGGACGAATACCAGGAATATAGCCTCCTTGTTTTTGCAGGTTTTCTGAGATCTTGGTAGGGTCAAAAACGACTGCTGTGTAGAAATACGTGAAGAGTACTACCAGAACAAAGTAGAGGGTACCATACACCCATTTATCCTGAAGTAAGCCACTAATCGTCACGGCAATGTTTGCTACTTTAAGATTACTGCTCTGAGCGAGAAAGTTCGCCATCATGGTAGGAATGAGCACAATCGAAACAGCAAAGATGATCGGAATCACTCCTGCTTGATTAACCTTGAGCGGAAGATGGGTAGCCGAACCGCCATAAACCTGGGCGCCCCGAATACGCTTGGCATAGGCTACTGGTACCGTGCGTTGCCCTTCATTGATAAAAATTACCCCAGCAATAGTGACTGCTGCCAACGCCAAGAAAATCAAATAGGTAAAGATCTGTGAAGGATCCCAGGTAGAAAGAAAACGAGAGAAAGAAGTAGGGAGACTGGAAACGATACCAGCAAAAATAATCATAGACACCCCGTTCCCTAATCCCTTTTCGGTAATCAGTTCACCGAGCCACATAAGGAAAATCGTACCAGCAGTAGCACTGGTAATAATTACCACCAGAGTCAAGTGATCCATATCGCCCAAGATGTTCTGAGAACGAAGAAGCGAAAGCATACTAAAGGACTGAAGTGCTGCCAAGGGTACCGTCAGCCATCTGGTCCACATGTTAAACTTCTGTCGCCCTTGTTCCCCTTCTTCCTTATATAAACGCTCCAAACTTGGAACCAGAGTCGTCAAAAGCTGCATGATAATCGAAGCCGTAATATACGGCGCTACACCCAAGAGCACGATAGAAATATTAGAAAGACCACCCCCCGAAAAGATATTGAGAAGTCCTAAAAACGCATTTTCTTCAAATAAACGCTTGAGCGCCACTACATCTACCCCCGGAAGAGGAATATTAGCTGCTAAGCGATACACCACCAAAAGGCCCAAGATAAAAAGAATCTTGTTGCGGAGTTCCCGGACTCGAAAGATATTGAGGAAGGCTTCATTCATAAGGTATTTCTCTCGTTCAGATTACGCTCTACAGTATACCGCGTTTTGAGACTCCTTTGAAGAACCTACTAAAAGAAGGGAGAATCATCCCTTAGACAGCAAAAGCCTTCTTTGCTGCTTCAGAAACTAAGACATCATCTCCCAGGGAAAGTTTTTTGGTCAGTGTTCCAGTGGCCAAGATTTTCACCCCTTCAGCTAAAGCTTTCTTCTCTACTAAACGCTTCTCTACCAAGAGAGCGCGAGTAATCACCTCACCATCAGCACAAGCTTTGTCCAAAGCACCAAGCGTGACTACATGCTTCTTGGGATGAATAGACTTGAAACCGCGAACCTTTTTCATGCGCTCCAAAAGAGTTGAACGTCCACCTTCAAAGAGTGGATCAACGGAAGCACCCGTACGAGACTTCTGTCCATTAGAACCGCGGCCAGCAGTCGTACCAAGTTTCCCTCCGCGACCAATGCGCTTGCGGGGTTTTCGTTTGGCGAGTGTAAGTTCGTGAATTTGCATAAACGTTCGTTAAATAACCTTAGGCGGCAACGGCTTCCTTTTCTGTTTCCTTGTTTACCGTTTCAGAAACACGGGGAGCTTTCAGTTTTTGAAGGGCTTTAACCGTCACACGAGCCACATTGAGAGGATTCGAGGCCCCCAAAGACTTCGATACTACATCCTTCACTCCCAAAAGATCTACCACGGCCCGGACCGCCCCTCCGGCAATCACACCCTGTCCTTCCGAGGCAGGCTTGAGAAGCACTTTAGCGCTTCCGAGCTTCGCAGCCACGTCATGAGATAAAGTACCGTTGGCTAATTCTACGGTGATCATATTTTTCTTGGCATCATTGTAAGCCTTCTTGATAGCATCAGAAACATCGGAGCCCTTAGCCACTCCAACGCCTACCTTGCCACGACGGTTGCCAATAACGAGGGTAGCACGAAAACGGAAGCGACGACCGCCCTTTACCACACGCGTTACACGTGCCAGGTTCAGAAGCTTCTGGTCAAACTCCGGCTTCTCACGTCTTGTCATTTTTTTCCCTTGCTTTGCCATATGAATAGTGTACAGATCACTCTCGTGTTTACTTATAGTTAGATGCGGATGCCTTTCTCACGCAAAGCCTCAGCCACAGCCTTCACTTTTCCGTGATAGCGATATCCAGAACGGTCGAAAACAGCTTGGTCTATCTTGAGCTTCGTCAGACGCTCTGCAAGCAGCGCCCCTAAAGCAGTAGCGTTCTCCACGGTATTCTTGGAATTTTTTCCAAGATCCTTGAGTTTAGCATGAGCCAGGGTTACTCCCTTTACATCGTTAATCGCTTGAACTGAAAGACTCTTCAGGCTGCGAAATACTGAAATACGCGGACGCACTTCCGTGCCAGAAATCTTGGCTCGGACTCGACGTTTGCGCTCAGAACGCTTTACCTTTTTTGCTTCTCGCTTCAACATAGACTTCTTCTTAAATAGAGAGATTAGGCAGCAGCCTTCTTACCTTCCTTGCGACGCACGATTTCGCCTACGTAACGGAATCCTTTGCCTTTGTACGGCTCGACCGGTTTCAATTTTCGTACGATAGCGGCAAACTCCCCTACCTGCTGTTTATCCGTTCCGGTAATTTTCAAAACGTTGCCTTCAAGAGTAGCAGCTATACCTTCTGGCAACATCATTTCTACTGGATGAGAAAATCCAAGGGCCAGAACCAGCTTCTTGCCCTGCAGGTTCATACGATAGCCTACACCATTCAGTTCCAAGGCTTTTTCAAAACCGTTCGTGACACCGGCGATCATATTGGCAATCGTCTTGGCAGTGGTTCCCCAAAGCGCCTGAGCCTTCTTGGTATCACCCACCTTGGCAACCTGTACCATACTACCCTCTACCGCAACCGTTACTTCACGGCGATGTTCAAACTGTAGGGTTCCTTTCGGACCTTTTACGGTGACAGCATTCTTCGCAAGAGTGATCTCAACTCCGCTTGGAATAGCTACTGGTTTTTTTCCAATTCTACTCATAGGTATATACTTCGCTAACGACTACCACACTTTACACAGATATTCGCCTCCCAGACCCTTGGCATACGCTTCTCCACCAGTCATTACTCCCTGAGAGGTAGACAAGATCGCAATACCATAGCCATTCTTTACCTTCTTCACATCATGACTCTTCACATAGATACGGCAACCCTGCTTCGAAACACGAGTGATTTCCTGAATAGCCGGCATCTTCTTGGTTGGAGAGACTTGGGTATACTTCAGCCACACGCACAATGTGTCCTTTCCGTCTTCATTGGCTTGCTTTTCAACACGTGCCACAAATCCTTCCCGTTCCAAAATCTGAGCAATTACGTGCTTTAATTTGGAGGCCGGAAATGTTACCAGGGACTTACCAGCAGCCTGGGCATTACGGATTCTTGTTAACATGTCTGCGATTGGATCAAGCATACTCTTCTTTAGCGTATAAAGCTTTTCATTATCTCTACCAGGAAGCCTTCTTCACTCCCGGAATCTGTCCTGTTGAGGCCAGCTCACGGAAGCAAATACGACAGATGTCGTATCGGCGCAAATATCCCCGCTTTCGACCACACTTCCAACACCGTCTCACAATACGGGTAGAGAATTTCGGAGTTTTCAGCGCTCTTGCGTGGGTAGATGTCTTAGCCATAATAACGTTATTTATCGTTCATTGTTACTTGTCTGGAACGGCACACCGAGGGAACGAAACAGCACGCGACCTTCTTCACTGTTCTTGGCTGTTGTTACAACGGTTACCTGGAAACTAAAAATATGCTGCACTTTTTCTGGAATAATTTCAGAGAAAATAGTATGGTCCTTGATACCAAGGTTCAGGTTTCCTGCCTGATCCACTGACTTCACCGTTACTCCCTGAAAGTCACGAACACGAGGCAAGGCAATCATGAACAAACGATCCAAGAAATCCCACATGCGCTTGCCATGAAGCGTGGTACGGGCACCAATTTCCAAATCTTCGCGGATTTTGAAACCAGCAATAGCCTTACGAGCTTTGGTGAGGAGTACTTTCTGACCAGTGATCATCTGCAATGACTCAATCACTTCATCCACTCGCTTCTGATCCTTCAAAATCTTTCCAATACCTACGTTCACCACCACCTTGGACACGCGCGGTAAAGCCATCGGATTTTTAATTCCGAGTTCCTGCTTGAGAGCTGGAACAGCTTTCTCGGTATACAATTTTTTGACTGATGGAGTTTTCATAAGTTAGATAGCCTTGTTTGCACGCTTACTGATACGGATCTTTTCATTGCCTTCAATCTTGTAGCCCACACGAGTCGGTTTTCCAGTATGAGGACAGAGGAGCATAATGTTGGACACTTCGAGTGGAGCTTCTTTCTCTACACGCTGGCCCTTTTCTCCGTCCCGACGTGCTCGCATATGACGCTTCATTACATTGACGCCTTTCACGATCACCTTGGAAACGCTCGGGAGCACGTGTAACACTTCCCCCTGCTTGCCACGGTCTTTTCCAGCTATTACTTGTACTTTGTCGCCTTTCTTGATCTTCATACGTGTAGTCTACTTTACAGAACCTCTGGAGCCAGAGAAACAATTTTCGAAAATCCTTTTTCACGGAGCTCTCTTGCTACCGGTCCAAAGATACGAGTTCCTTTCGGATCTTGAAGGTTAGCATCGAGAATAACAGCAGCATTTTCATCAAAACGAATGTAGGAATTGTCTTTGCGTCGGTATTCTTTGGCTTGACGAACGATAACCGCTTTTACTTTTTCTCCCTTTTTTACGATACCGCGAGGTTCCGCTACTTTGACCGAAGCCACGATAACATCACCCAAAGCCGCGTAGCGTCTTCGTGTACCACCGAGTACCTTGAAACATTCGATGACTTTGGCACCGGTGTTATCAGCAACTTTGAGTCTGGTTTCTGCTTGGATCATAGTAACTTCTTTATTGGGAGGACATTAGGCAACAACCATGTGATGTTTTCCTCGGCTCATCGGACGACATTCCTGAAAGAGCACGGTTGAACCCACTGGATACTGACTGCTTTCCTCTACATGCACCTTATACTTTTTGGAAGAGCGGTACTGCTTGAGATACTTCGGGTGAGTTTTCAAGGTGTCTACCTTAACCACCAAAGTCTTCTGCATAGCATTACTCACGACCACTCCTTTGAGGGTTGGGGCTTTGCTCTTCTTTTCAGTTGTCGTTGTCTCTTGTTTCATAAAACTCACTAGTTTGATTGAGAGGAAATACTTTCAAGGGCTGCTTCAGCACGGAGCGTCAGTAAACGAGCAATATCTTTCTTCATAGCACGGTGCTCATGGTGATTCTTAGCTTCACGAGTCGACAATTCAAAGCGCAGTTTGCGCACCTTGTCAGAGAGCTCTACAAGAGCTTTTTCTCGTTCTGCTTCAGATTTTTCTCGCCATTCTTTTGCCTGCATACTCTATAACTTGAGATATCATTATTGCTTTACGACGAACTTTGTTTTTACCGCCAACTTGTGTGAGGCCAAACGCATAGCTTCTTCAGCGGCAGCGCGAGGAATGCCTTCGAGCTCAAACAGCACCTTACCGGCACGGATCTTCGCCACAAAGTGATCGACACTTCCTTTTCCTTTACCCATCGGAGTTTGTTCACCCTTCTTGGTCATAGGCTTATCAGGAAAGACGCGGATCCACACCTTGCCACCACGCTGAATCGAACGAGTCATGGCACGACGAGCGGCTTCAATCTGGCGAGCCGAGATGAGTCCTTCTTCTACAGCCTTCAGACCATAGCTTCCAAAACTCACATTCGTTCCAGAAGTAGCCGGCTTACCGGACCATCCACCACGCTGGACTTTGCGATGCTTTACTTTTCTTGGCATTAACAACATAAGCGTTTTTATTCGGTAGCTCTAAATTTCTCTCCCTTGTAAATCCAGGTCTTTACTCCAATCACTCCATAGGTCGTACGAGCTTCAGTACGAGCAAAGTCGATATCAGCACGCAGGGTATGAAGAGGGATCTTCCCACGAGATAACCATTCACGACGAGACATTTCAGCTCCACCTAAACGACCAGAAATTTCAATCTTCACTCCTTCCACTTCCTTGTTGGCCTCTACCTGATCAAGCATTCCTTTTAGGACACGACGGAACGGCATACGCTTTTCCAACTGTTCAGCTACCTGCTGACCCACCAGCATAGCGTTCATTTCAGCGTTCTTTACTTCCTGAACTTCTACTTTCAGATCTACTTTCTTACCAGCAAAGAATCTCTTCTTAATCACACGAGACAGGTCCTCGATACCCGTACCCCCACGACC
>CAYYET010000052.1:0-7446 GCA_964471075.1 uncultured Bdellovibrionales bacterium | reverse complement strand
AATTAACAAACTGTTTGAAGAAAACAAGGAAAAAATAAGTTGCCCGAAGTGTGGCAAGAAGAATTTTTCTCCTGCCAAGAACTTCAATCTCCTGGTACAATCGAATCTCGGTAATTTTACTGGCGACTGGACCAAAGAGCCAACCTATCTTCGTGGTGAAACCTGTCAGGGTATTTATGTGAATTTTAAAAATGTTTTGGATTCCTCTCGGGTCAAAGTACCGTTTGGTATTGCCCAGATTGGAAAAGCGTTTCGCAATGAGATCACGGCCCGTCAATTTATTTTTCGCAAGCGGGAATTTGAACAGATGGAGCTTCAGTATTTTGTAGAACCGAGCGAGGCAGAAAAAGTATATGAAGAATGGCGCGAGAAGCGTTTCCAATACTACCTTGATCTTGGTTTGAAAAAAGAAAATCTGCGTTGGCACCAACATGAAAACTTAGTGTTCTATGCCAAGGCAGCTTGGGATATTGAGTATAACTTCCCGTTTGGATTTAAGGAGTTGGAAGGAGTTCATAATCGGAGTGACTATGATCTGACACAGCATTCTAAATTTTCTGGTGAAGATCTTTCGTATCGTGATCCACAAACCAATGAGAAGTATACCCCATGGATCGTGGAAACGTCTGTTGGTGTCGATCGTACCTTTTTGGCAGTGATTACTGATGCCTATACTGAAGAAAAAGTCGGAGAAGGGGATACGCGTGTGGTGCTTAAGTTTCCGAAAAAACTGGCGCCGGTGCAAGTGGCCGTCTTTCCACTCTTGAAAAACAAACCAGAACTCGTAGAAAAAGCGCGAGAGGTGTATCAGGAGCTGAAAAAAGATTTCCGCTGTGAGTGGGATGACAACGGTAACGTCGGGAAGCGCTATCGTCGTCAGGATGAAATTGGTACCCCGTACTGTGTTACTGTCGACTTTGATTCCCTCGAAGACGGCGCTGTCACCGTCCGTGATCGCGACACGATGGAACAGGAACGTGTGAAGATTGCAGAACTTGCAGATTACCTAACCAAAAAGATGTAAAGAAATATGAAATATCAGAAGCACACTCTCCCGAACGGACTGCGAATTATTTTGGCTCCTATGCAAGAAACAGAAACAGCGACTGTGTTTATTATGACCGGCGTTGGTTCACGTTATGAAAGCCGCCAGGAAAATGGTCTCGCTCACTTTCTTGAGCACATGTTTTTCAAAGGAACAGAGAAGCGTCCTACCGCTCTTGATATTTCCAAGGAACTCGATGCTTTGGGCGCAGAATACAATGCCTATACCGGCAAAGATCGCACGGCCTACTATGCCAAGGTAGAAGCGCGTCACTGGGATGTAGCACTTGATATTGTTTCCGATTTGTTCCTCAATGCCAAGATCGACCAGGAAGAAATTACCCGGGAAAAAGGAGCAGTGCTTCAGGAACTCAACATGTACGAAGACATGCCGCCACGTCACATCAATGATCTGTGGGAGCTTCATCTCTATGGAGATCATCCACTCGGCTGGGAAATTATTGGTACCAAAGAGAACCTCCATGCTTTTACGCGCAAAGATTTTATCAAGTATCTGAATCGTGGCTATGTAGCGGAAAACGTGGTCGTCGGTGTTGCTGGTAAGATTGATCCGAAAGTAGTGCTGAAAGCGATCAAGCAGCATTTTGCCAAGGTGCGTACCGGTAAGAAACCAACCTTCAAGAAAATTATTGAGAAACAGATGAAGCCTGGGATCTATGTTCAGAACAAGAAGACCGATCAGTCGCATCTCATTATTGGAGTACGAGCCTATAACATGAATCATAAGGATCGTTATGCCTTGGGAGTGCTGGCTACCATTTTGGGCGGCGGTATGTCGAGTCGTCTATGGTTGGCGGTACGAGAACGTCGCGGTTTGGCCTATCGAGTCACAACCGGGGTTGAAGCCTACCATGATGCTGGATATCTCGCGACGCAGAGTGGGGTAGAACATCAAAATCTAGAAGAAACCGTAAAGGTCATCATGGAAGAGTATCGTCGTATTGCCAGCGAAAAAGTTGATGCAGCGGAACTGAAGAAAGCCAAGGAGCATATCAAGGGTCAGATGGCCTTAGCCTTTGAAGGCTCAGATGATATTGTGGAATACCTGGTCAGCCAGGAAGTGATCCGCGGAGAAATTACGCTTCCCAAAGAACGAGCCAAGATGGTTGATAAAGTGACTGCAGAGGATGTCTTGCGCGTAGCCAAGGATATTTTCCGGAATAAAAACCTCAACCTGACGATTATTGCGCCCAAGGTCAATAAAGCAAAGCTTGAAAAGTTGTTACGGCTCTAAGAGCGGAGTAAACCTATGACTGTTGATGAGCGAGTAGAAGTCGGAACAAAAATCCTTATCCGGATTGTTTTGACCGCGCTTATCTTCTGGTTCCTCTATATGATTCGCGATGTGGTACTCCTCAGTTTCCTCTCGGTACTCACAGCCGCAGCTATGTCGCCCATCATTTTACGTCTCAAACGTTTTGGTTTTTCGCGGACATCTGCCGTGATTCTTTCCTACAGCGTACTTTTTTTCAGTATCGTTTCTCTTTTAGCGCTTCTTGTTCCAGTGTTCTTGGATGAAGTACGGGATTTTGTGGCACAGTGGCCGCACTATATAGAACACTTCACCTCCACGCTGAGTTTGATTGAAAATTATCTTACGCCGCTCGGAGTAGAATTTCACAAAGAGTTTCTCTTTACCGATATTGAACAATCAGCCAGCCAGCTTTTTAGTGGCTTCTTTTCGACTACGGTGACTTTCTTCTCGACCATGATTTCGATCTTTGGATTTTTCTTTTTGGCCTTGTACTTATCTTTGGAAGAAAAGGGTATCGAAAAATTTTTCCTGCTTATCACACCAGAGCACTACCATGGCTATGCACTCTCACTCGCTGAGCGTATGTCTGGCAAAGTCAGTCAGTGGCTGTTTGGTCAACTGCTTCTCATGGTGATTATTTTTGGTATCTACTATGTCGGACTGACGCTCCTGGGGATTCCGTACGCTCTGGCCATAGCCTTCTTTGGTGGCATCATGGAAATCATTCCTTATGTTGGGCCGATCATTGCTGGAGTACCGGCCGTCCTCATGGGACTCTTTATTTCGCCAGTCATGGGCTTCTCCGTTTTAGCTTTCTATGTCATTGCCCATCAGCTTGAAGGTCATGTTATTGCTCCTCAGGTACTGAAACGTTCTATCGGTCTCAATCCCGTGGTGCTCATTATTACCGTCTTGATTGGGGCTAAACTTGGAGGACCATTAGGTATTCTTATTGCAGTACCCACCATCATGATGCTTTCGGTTTTTGTGGAAGATCTGATTAACAAGAAAGAAACTGGTGAACCGTTGAAATAGTGGTATGAAAGAATTTGGAACACTCTTTATCGTCGCTACACCGATTGGTAATCTCGGTGATATTACGTTGCGCGCATTGGAAACGTTGAAGTCAGTTGATACGGTGTTGTCTGAAGACACGCGAGTAACGGGTAATCTCTTGCGTCATTTTGAAATCAAGAAGCCGCTTGTTTCTTTTCATGAGCATACAGAAGAGGACAAGGCCAAGAAATTGATCGAGCGCTTGCAAAAAGGAGAGACCATGGCTTTGGTAACAGATGCTGGCACACCTGGTATTTCTGATCCGGGCAATGTCTTGGTGAAATTTGCTGTCGAAGCAGGCGTGAAAGTTGTTCCCATTCCGGGAGTGTCGGCTCTCGGAGCGCTTGTCAGTGTGGCAGGAATTGATATGCGGGAATTTATGTTCCTCGGATTTCCACCACACAAAAAGGGACGACAAACTTTTTTTAAACTCATAGCAGAAACTGAAATGCCGGTTCTGTACTATGAATCACCGCACCGAGTATTGAAAAATCTGGAACTGCTTCAAGAATTTGCGCCACAAAAAAATCTCGTCTTAGGACGAGAGCTGACGAAAGTGTTTGAAGAAATAGTACGCGGCAGTGTTGATGAGGTGAAAGAGTATTTGCAAGGTAAGCCAGGGAAGGTAAAAGGGGAATTTACGATAGTAGCGTATAATGGAAAAGCACGTTAAAATGTTTTGAGCCCGACCGCGTAGTACGCAATCGGGCTCAGGTTCTGGATCGGATTGTTCACTTGATCCAGTTCAGGACCATCTCTCCCAGCTCTGCGCTTCCCAGGAGGCAGGCGTCGCTCCGGTGGAAGCAGGTCACCGACTCGAGCAGGAAGAAGAGCAGGAAGACGAAGAGTGAGAAACCTGCCACGAGGGCGATGTCCCACTTCGTGATCTCGCGCCGTTGGGTGTTCGGATAGGTCAGGTGGACCTTGCTGGTCGTTTCCGCGACCGGGATGGTCGAGGAAAACATCTTCTTGCACCAGGCCAGGGAGTATGCCGTCCCGCACATCAGGATGTAAGCGAGACCAGCGACGAACATTTCCAGCCGACTCGGTTGGTTCTCTTCCATGTCAACACTCCTTGAGGTTGTGGGGAACAAACAGGCACGAAGCACTGTTCAATACATTATATACCATAAAATCAGTTTTGTCAATAATATATGTCAGAAAATACCGAAAATAAGCCATTTTTCATCACTACAGCCATCGATTATGTGAACGCTGCTCCTCACGTCGGGCATGCGGTTGAAAAGGTTTTGACTGACGTAGTAGCTCGCTATCATCGACTGTCTGGTGATGAGACGTATTTTCTGACTGGTTCCGACGAGAACAGTTTGAAGAATGTGCAAGCCGCAGAAAAAGCAGGGCGCAAGACCGAAGAGTTTGTAGCGGAAAATGCTGAAGCTTTCAAAGCGCTGGCCGGGTCACTGGATCTTTCGTTTGATCAGTTTATTCGTACCACTGAAGACAGACATTTCCAGGGAGCACAGAAAATGTGGAGCGCTTTCAAGCAAGAAGATCTCTATAAGAAAAAGTATCGCGGACTCTATTGTGTGGGTTGTGAGGAGTTTAAACTGGAAAAAGATTTGGTAGATGGTTTGTGTCCGGATCATAAGGTAGCTCCAGAAGTAGTGGAAGAAGAAAACTGGTTTTTCAAACTCTCGAACTATCAGGACCGACTCCTGGAGCTCATTGAAAACGATACGCTTAAGATTTATCCTGACTATCGTAAGAATGAAGTGGTATCGTTTATCAAAATGGGTCTAGAAGATTTCTCAATTTCTCGTTCGATCGAGCGAGCCAAAGGCTGGGGAGTGCCAGTACCAGGGGATGAGACACAGATCATGTATGTATGGGTGGATGCTTTGTCGAACTACATTACGGCACTGGATTATAGTACCGATGGTGATTTGTATCAGAAGTTTTGGAAAGGAGAGGGAGAGCGAGTGCACGTCATTGGGAAGGGGATTCTGCGCTTTCACGCTATTTATTGGCCAGCCATGCTTTTGTCGGCCGAGTTGCCACTTCCTACTACTATCTACGCTCATGAATATTTGACGATCAATGGTCAGAAGATGTCGAAGTCTTTGGGTAATGTTATTTATCCGAGTGAGCTGGTAGAAAAGTTTGGGATTGATGGCACGCGTTATCTGCTTCTTACCGCTTTGCCGTACAGCAAAGATGGCGATTTGTCCTGGGAAAAAATGACTGAGAAATATAATGCTGATCTTGCGAATGGTTTAGGTAATCTCGTTTCTCGAGTGTTGAAACTAAATGAAAAATCTGATCTTCAAGAATCAAAGTTATCAGGCTGGGAATATACGGAGGGAGAGAAAATACAGTTTAAGGAATACCGTCTAAATGAGGTTTTGGAACACATCTGGTCTCTTATAAGAGGTGCCAATGTTCTGATTGATCAAGAGAAACCTTGGGAATTAGTTAAAAATGATCAAGAAAAATTTAAAGTTTCAATGAAAAATTATCTTTCTACATTAAGTCATATAGCTTTTCTCCTTCAATCATTTCTTCCATCGACGGCAAAAAAGATTGAAACTGCTCTAAGAACAGGCGCTGTTGAACCCTTGTTTCAACGCATCAAATAAGTATGCAGGATATTCATACTCATCTCTATTGGCAGAGTTACGATGCAGATCGTGAAGAAGTGCTAAAGCGTTCCTGGGATAAGGGAGTGAAAGAAATGTTTGTGATTGGTTGCACTATCAAAGAAAGCGAACAATCAGTAGCTTTGGCAGAAAAATATAGTGATGTGTACACAGCGGTCGGAATCCATCCCCACGAGTTTAACCAGGGCGGTTCGGTACATACTGATACCAACTTTTCTTTCATGGAAGAGCTTCGCATGTTGGTAAACTCTTCGGAAAAAGTGATAGCGATTGGTGAATGCGGATTGGATTACTTCTCTCATGACAAAGAAAAAAGTATTTCCGAAGCAGAAAAAGAATTACAAAAAAAAGGATTTGAACTCCAGCTTGAGCTCGCCCTTGAAAAAAATCTGCCAGTGATTGTTCATTGTCGCGAAGCTTATTGGGATATGTTAGAAATTTTTCAGCGTTACCCAGATATTTCTGCCTTTATTCTTCATTGTTATATGGGGGATACGGAAGTGACGAAAGAATTTCTCAAGCTGCCAAACGCCTTCTTTTCTTTCACGGCCAATATTACGTATCCAGTCAAAAAAGCGTTGGTGGGCACAAAAGATGACCTTACGGAAACGGTGAAGTTGATTCCGCTCGAACGACTTTTTACGGAAACTGATTGCCCCTTCCTGACGCCGCAGTCGAAGCGCGGAGAGCGCAATGAACCAGCGTATGTTGAAGAAGTGGTAGTACAAGTCGCTACTCTCCAGAATAAAACCTTTGAAGAGGTCGAAAGAAGAGTCGAAGAAAATGTGAAACGAATTTTTAATCTCTAGTTCTATGTCACCAGAACAACCACCAATGATGCCCAACGCTCAACCAGAGAAACCTCTTGAGGAGATGACCATTGAAGAATTGGAAAGAAAAGTTGAAGATATGAGCAAAGAAATTAATGAGCTCTTGGATAGAAGTAGTACAGCTACTGATAAAGGTGCTATAAAGGCTCTCCAAACAATGATTTCAAAAAAAACTGCGGAACGGGTACCGTATATATTAAGGAGAGGAGAACTTTTGCAATCGAAAAAAGGTGAAGAGGGTGTATAATAAAGACAAATCATTATTTTACATGTATGAGTGATAGATACGGCGATAGACGGGCCGGTGAACATGCTTGGGCTCACGGTGAGTCTGTGGGTAAAAAAATTACCAGAAAAGAAACAGTTCATACACCGGAAAACGAGGAAGCGCGTCTTGAAGATCTTGAAACTATAAAAGCTCTCAGGGAAAAAGTGGCGCGACTGGGAGAAGCTGAAGTTGAGATCAACATGCTTCGAGAGCAAATTGAGGGAACAACTGAAGAAACATTGCCCGCCCTGACTGGGGAGAGGGTAAAAAGACTCAAGGAGCTCCAAGAAGGAATAGGAGTAGATGATTCTGCTGAAAAGCTTATGGAGTATACAAAAAAGCTTCAAGCCGCAG
>CAYYET010000051.1:0-7492 GCA_964471075.1 uncultured Bdellovibrionales bacterium | reverse complement strand
TCTCACGACGGGGGTTAGTGGCACTATCCTTTTCTTTATTGTGTGGGATATCTCTTTCGATGCGTTTCGGGACACGCTTTCTCTCAAGAAAGCCACTATCCGCATTCTCTTTTTTGTGGGCCTTATCTTGCTTCTTTTCCTCAGCTCTCCTTGGAGAATCTTGGTATAAAGCTCCTGATCCTTGCCAAAAGGGGAGAAATATGATAGAAATGAGTCATTCTCTATGGTATCTTCCCTCTTCAAAAAAGCCCTTTCTTTGGCTCTTTTGGCGCTCATCGTCCTTATTTTAGGAGGCATCGGTGGCGTCTTTTTTGAGCGTTCCTTGGTGCCTCGCCTGGCGGCTACTGACTATTTCGGCCAATGGGATTTTTTCAAAAAAGCTGCCGAACACGTGACCGTCATTAATAAGACGGAACAGGTAGTGGTGCGAGAAGATGATTCGGTGGAAAAAATTGTCTCTCAGCCCGCTACAGCGGTGGTCAATATTGTAGCGCTGCCTCTGAGTGAGAAAGAAGTGAAAGGAAATCTCGCAACCCTAGGAGCAGCTGCTGAAGAAGTGGTGACGACTACTGGTGTACTTATGACCAATGATGGTTTGGTGGTCACGTATAGCGAGCTTCCGCTTGATACCGTCAAAACCCGCTACTCAATCCTCTTGTACGACGGCTCAATTCATGAAGCTGCCTTTGTGGGACGTGATAGTCTGACCAATCTGAGTTTTTTCCGAGTGAATGATGCTTCCAATACGCCAGCTATTGCTTTAGCGAATTCAGATGATGCTCGAGTAGGAAAGAAACTGATTGCTATTGGGAACACTTTTGCGGAATACCAGAATCGTCTATCGGTAGGTATCTTAGGGAATATTAATCGCATCTTTAATCTTTCAGGCAAGACTGTTGCTTCTTCTGAGAAATGGGAAGGGGTATTTGAAACGGACCTTCAAAAACCGGAAGTCTATGTTGGTGGGCCAGTAATTGGATTTAATGGAGAGATGGTAGGTATAGTAGGGACGCTCACGATTAATAATACGCTCCAGTCATTTCTTATTCCTTCTAACGTCGTACGTGATTCTTTGAATCATGTAATTGCTGGAACACTTGATAAGCGTCCAACGCTCGGCGTCTACTATCTCTCTATTACCAAAGCCTTGGCACTGGGCCGTGGACTTTCTCGTGATCGTGGGGCGTTGATCTACTCTCGATCTGGCAGTACTGGTCTTGCGCTGATTGCTGATTCACCAGCTATGAAGGCAGGATTGCAAGCAGGGGATATTATTACCACAGTTAATGGAACAGAGATTAATCTGGATACACCACTTTCTGAAGCGCTCTCTCGTTACAACAAGGGAGAGACTATAGAACTCGGTATTCTCCGGAACGGTGAAGAAAAAACTGTTTCAGTTTCTTTATAGCGTACTTTTGAAGTAATGAAAAAAAGAGGCTCATCTAAGCCTCTTTTTTGTATTTTTTTACCATTATCATGCTATTGACTTTTATAATAAAAAGGTGTATAATTTCATGTTGGAATAAAAAGCCAACACATTTCTAGTCCCGAGGGTCATTCCTCGTACCAATTCAACCACCAAGCCTAGGAGTCAATCATGGCAAAGAGATGGAACCCGATCATTCTCGCCGATGAAAGCAACGGCACCCTGATCATGAAGTTCTTCTTCAACGACCCCGCCGACGTCCCGCCCGGGATTCCTGAGCGTGAAGCTCGCACTTCGACTTTCAAGGTCGTGGACGGCCAGCGGCAGGACACCGGCAAGCAGTTCAACTGTTCGGAGGTGACGGCGCGGTTCTTGCGCACCGGCATCGCCAACGCCGACGACCGGCTGTGGAAGCTGACCTCGCTCTCCTACTGGAGGCAGCCCATCACGGACGAGAAGAAGCGCGAGGAGCTCGGCACCGACACGCAGTATGTCGTGCAGTTGGTCTACCAGGCCATGCCGAACGAAGACGCCATTCTGGAGCTTTCGCGCCAGATCCTCGATACCCTCCGCATCCTCTCGTGCCACAAGACGTGGGGGTCGAGCACGGTGTGGCTCAACGACTTCGGACCCATCACCATCAACTTCCGGTCGCCGCGCCCCGACGGGACGCAACCTCAGCGCCAGATGGTGGTGCGCGATGGGGCACTCGATGTCGTGCCGGTGGAAGTGGCGGCCTAGAAGAGAAGCTGTTCGAGGATCCCTCGGACGAGAAGCGGACATGAACCTAACAAGGTACGTGTCCGCTTTAATTTTTGTAAAGTTTTTTTACCCCTCAGAGCCGAAAGGCTCTTTTTCTGTTTCAGTCTTTGAGCGGATCACCGAAGCAAAAGTACTGAGAGTGTGCTCAAGACTACCGTTTCCTAATATTTTTTTGGTGTCGACACGTTCGGGAGATAAAAATTCTGGTGGTTTTCCAGAAACCAGATTAAAAAGATGAGAAAGGAAGGTGGTGGCATACTGACCCTTGCCGAGTTCAAAAGAGAGCACAAGTCCTTCTGGTACCACTTTGGCCTGAAGAATGTTTGGCTGGTCAGAAGTAGGTAGGACGCGTTCTCGTATTTGCAAAAAAGGAAATACCTGAAGGTTTTCAAAAGGCGGAGGGAAAATACCGTCACGTTTCAAGAGCGTTTCATAGGGGAGCCAGTTTCTCTTCTGAAATCCTAAGAAAAGGGGAAGAGTAGCGGGAGTGGTACCTTGGGCAATACTGTGTGAAAGAAGCTCATTAAAATACAGAGAAGCGAGGGCGTACGTCCAGAGCACAATCTGATCCGATATCTGTGACAGGGCTCCCGAATAATCATCTGGATGTTGCTTGAGATAACGGACTAACTTGAGTTCATGACGGAAAATAATAGGAAAAGGACTGAGGAGTGATTCAATCTTTTCCCATTGACCAAAGATGGCTTGGCATTGGGAGCGCAGGTTCTTGAAATATGGAAGCTCCCGTTCTCCGGGGGCAATGAAAGTATCGAGAACTACTTTTTCGTAATTTCCTTGGAGAAGAGCAAGGCCCCACTGATAATTAAGCAGTCGAGGGGTACCAAAGCGTTGGAGGTAAAAGAAATTATAAAACCCGTGTTCTCGCACAGAGGTGAGCTGTTTGGTAAAGACATCAAAAGTAGTTTTGCTCAGAAACGAGCGATCAGTTCTGATGAGGAGAGTAAAACGATTTCCTCGGAGCTGGCCCATAGAAACAACTCCCTTACCCACTTCTATATCCTTGAGAAAAAAGTAGGGAGAATGGACTTGTTTGAGTTTTTGGAGGGATATCTTGCGAAAAGAAAGTCGTTGAGCTGTCAGGGCATCTCGATCTTTAATGCCAGCATAGCCAATCGTTTTTGGGTCGCAGCCAATCTGTTGAGCAATGTCTTCTATGACTTCGATAGTTGAGAGACCACATTTCACCAGAGTGGCAAAAATAGTAGGAGCTGATTCTTGGAGAGTGGCTTCTTCAAGAGTGTTTTCTTGAACTACCGTAGTGACTGTTCCCTCGAGGTTTATTTCTTCCACGATAAAATCTTCTGGCCAGAGTTTTAGGTAACCCTGAGGAAAGTATTCTTTGCCAGGAATAGCAATCCCGAACCGTTTGAGCATCGCAGCATCTTCAACATACGAGTGCTGTTCAAAAAGCTCAGGATGAAGCTTGGCCTCCTCTGCGAGAATTTCTAATTCTTTATTTTTATTTTCCTGTCGGTCAAACTGATGCATACATATGTTTCGATAGTATCAAAGATTTCTCTTTTTGACACGGAAAGGGAGATAAAAGATGCTTTTGACCAAAGGGCTTCTTTCCGCTATGATAAAGGAAATGTAGCTCAAAAGATTTTACGATATGTATCAATCCAATCTATTTACCAAGACCAGTAAAACTGCTCCTAAAGATGAAGTTTCTAAGAATGCTCAGCTTTTGATTCGGGCTGGTTTTGTGTATAAGGTGATGGCAGGTGTGTATGCGTATACGCCTCTTGGTTTGCGAGTACTGGAAAATATCAAGCGCATTGTTCGGGAAGAAATGAATGCCATTGATGGACAGGAGCTCATCATGACGAATCTTCAACCAAAGGAGGTTTGGGAAACAACGACCCGCTGGGATGAAAAAGTGGTGGATGTGTGGTTCAAGACCAAACTGCAGGATGGGACAGAGCTGGGACTCGCTTGGTCGCATGAAGAAGCTATCATGGATATGATGCGTCATTTTGTGACCAGTTACAAAGATCTACCGATCAGTGTCTATCAATTCCAGACTAAGCTTCGCAATGAACTTCGTGCCAAGAGTGGTATTATGCGAGGCCGAGAGTTTGTTATGAAAGACATGTATTCGCTTCATGCCAGTGCCGAAGATTTGGATCAGTATTATCAGAAGGTTATGGATGCCTACAAGCGCGTCTACGATCGTCTGGGTATTGGGAATGATACCTACGTAACCTTTGCTAGTGGCGGAGCTTTTACGAAGTTTAGTCATGAATTTCAGACGATCTGTGAAGCAGGGGAAGATGTATTGTATATTCACCGAGAAAAAAATGTAGCGGTGAATGAAGAAGTACTGGATGATGCCATAAAAGAACTTGGTATCAATAAAGACGAAATGGAAAAAGTAAAAAGTGCTGAGGTAGGCAACATTTTTAATTTTGGTACAGAAAAAGCAGAGCAAATGGGGATTACCTTTACAGATAAAGAGGGGAAGGCATGTCCGGTCTACTTAGCTTCCTATGGCATTGGTATTACTCGAGTAATGGGTGTGTTAGTTGAAAAGTTTGCTGACAATAAAGGGCTGGTCTGGCCAGAAGCTGTTGCTCCCTTTCAAGTACATTTACTTTCGTTAGGGGCTCATGAAAAGGCTCAGGAAGTCTATGAAGCTTTAACAGCAGTTGGTGTTGAGGTACTTTACGATGATCGTGATACCACAGCTGGGGAAAAGTTTGCCGAGAGTGATCTTTTGGGTATTCCTTATCGAATTATTATTGGAAAGCGTTCTTTGGAATCTAGCAAGGCTGAAGTGAAAAAGCGTACCGAAGAAAACGCGGACGAAGTAGCCTTTGCTGACCTGGTATCTTTTTTCAAAAAATGACCCTCAAAAAGCATGAAAGCCCATCCGAAAAAAGAACGTATCATTATCTCGCTTGGGGGATCACTCCTGGTTCCGGAAAGTATCGATGCTGAGTTTGTGGGCAACTTCAAAAAATTTATTGTTAGTCACCTGAAAAAGGGGTACCGTTTTATTTTGGTAACGGGTGGTGGAAAAACGGCTCGGCGCTATATTGAAGCAGCTGGTCAGGTCACAAAAATTACCGATGAGGATCGCGACTGGCTCGGTATTCATGCAACTCGTATGAACGCTCATTTGGTGCGCACTATTTTTCGTGAGTATGCCCATCCTCGGATTAACACCAATCCTCATGATCTTGAGGATTTTTATTCAGCCCCGGAGCCTATTCTCGTAGCCGCTGGCTGGCGACCAGGCTTTTCGACCGATTTTGATGCCGTAGTCATTGGAAAATACCTTGATGTGAAGCGCATTATTAATCTTTCGAATATCGAGCGAGTGTACGACAAAGATCCTCATGTTCATGCCGATGCTCATCCGTATGACACGATGACATGGAAAGACTTTCGGAAACTGGTAGGAAAGAAATGGAATCCAGGGATGAATGTTCCTTTTGATCCGATTGCTTCAGAGATGGCTCAAAAAGAAGGTATGGAAGTGGCTATTATGAACGGTGGTGACCTCAAAAATGTCACCAACTATGTTGCGGGCAAACCGTTCATTGGTACCCTTATTAAGGACTGATTGAAGCTCTTTTTCTATGCGTTTAGCGATTCAAGCCTCTGATCTTGATCATAGCCGCATCGATGGTACTCGGGTATATGTTCGGGAACTTTTGAAGCGCTTCGGCACGTTTTCTCCAGAGACAGATTTTCTTCTCTATCACAAAAAAGATTTTAATTCAGAGTTAGCTCCTCCCACGGAAAAGAACTACCAGGTTAAAAAACTTCCTTTTCCGGTAGCTTGGATGCAGACTCGGTTTACTTGGGATATTTTTCGTACCCGACCTGAGAAACTTTTCCTTCCTATTCAGGCAGCTCCTCTTCTCTTGCCACGAGGAGTAGAAGTAACAGCCACGATTCATGATTTAGCCTTCAAGCGTTATCCGGCGACCTTTCCAAAAAAGGATCTTTTCAAGTTGAATCTCATGCTCGAGACAGCGGTCCGTCAGGCGGATAAATTGATCGCTGTGTCGGAATCAACCAAAAAAGATTTGTTGGAATTTTTTCCAGGACTGTCTTCTGAAAAGATTCGTGTGATTCATCACGGTTTTGATCAAGAGTTTTTTGGAGTACGGCTTTCAGAACAAGAGCTTTCTCGGGGGCTGGAAAAATATCATCAAACTCCCGGGAACTATCTGTTGTATGTTGGGGCCCTCCAGCCGCGAAAAAATCTGGTACGTTTTATCAAGGCTTTCGATCGAGCCAAACAGCAAGAAAAAGATATGAAACTCGTCTTGGCTGGTGAACCGGCCTGGCTGTCAGAAACAGTTTTAGAAGCCTATGAACAGAGTCCGCATCGTCAGGATATTCTCTTGACGGGAAAAGTTAGTTTTGAAGATCTGCGTCTTTTGTACCAGGGGGCACGTTTCTTTGCCTTTCCGTCGCTTTATGAAGGATTTGGTTTACCACTTCTGGAGGCCTTTGCTTCCGGGATACCGGTACTTACCGCTCACAATTCAAGTTTAGGAGAAGTAGCAGGGGACGGGGCCTTGTATTGTGATGCAGAAAACATTGAAGATATGACTCAAAAACTGAAGTTTCTCTGGAATGATCAGTCTTTACGAAACACTTTGGTCACACAGGGAACCAAGCGACTCTCGAGCTTTTCCTGGGAAAAATGCGCTCAAGAGACTCTCGAGTATCTTCTTTCCTAAAGTTGACTTTTCCTCAAAAGAGGAGCATGCTATTTGCTATGGAAAAGTTCTCTTTGCCGTAGAGGAGGCGCAACATGTCTGATGTACCCAATACTAACGCTGAAGGGTCAGACCCTCTTCAGCCCGACTTTCCTGAAACGGTTATCTTAGAGCCCCTTATCTTGGAGCAAGAGGGGGATGTGAATCCTTTCGATAGTGAGTCTCTCTACGAGAGGAGACGGACTCGTTACGATGAGGATTTCAAAGACGGCAACTCCATTGTGAAGCCTTGATCAACGATCGGGCTTTTTTCTTTGCTCTTGCCGAAACAAAAAATTTATGTCACAATAGTTCTGCCCAAAACGGCTTTTTTATTTATGGCCAAAGACAACGTTGTTCTCAGATTTGATACCGTGTCCTTTGAGTATGGACACAAGAAACCCATTCTTGATGAGGTGAGCTTTAGTCTGCGTAATGGGGCGAAATTTACCTTGATGGGTCAGAACGGTGCCGGAAAAAGTTCTCTTTTTAAACTCATTACTGGTGAGGAAAAGCCACACAGCGGTCGTATTTCTCTGGATCGTGATGCCGTGGTGGCTAT
>CAYYET010000050.1:0-7539 GCA_964471075.1 uncultured Bdellovibrionales bacterium | reverse complement strand
CATTCCAGATAACAAAAGAATCGAAGTAGCTCTGACGTATGTGTATGGCATTGGTTTGTCGACCAGTCAGAAGATTTTGAAAGAACTTCGTATTAATGCTGATACTCGGACGAAGGATCTGTCTTCGGAAGAGGCCAACGCCCTTCGTGACATGATTGAAAAGAAGTATCGTGTTGAAGGAGAATTGCGTCACATCGTAAAGACCAATATCAAGCGTTTGAAGGAAATTGGTTGCTATCGAGGTACACGACACCAGAAAGGATTACCGGTTCGCGGACAGCGCACCAAGACCAATACTCGTACGGTTCGTGGTAACGTCCGTAAGACAATGGGTAGTGGTCGTAAGAAGTCTGATGCCAAGACCTAAAATCCTCCTCCTTTACTCAAGCTTTTAAGAAACTATGCCAGAAGAACTGACTACAAAAGAAGAAACAACGGTCTCCGAGGCTCCGGTGATTGAAACTCCTGTTGAAGCAACTGAAGCTTCAGCTGAGCCAGTCAAGAAGGCCAAGAAGAACAAGCGTCAGATCCAGAAGGGTCGTGCTAGTATTCAGTGTACCTACAACAATACGATTGTTACGATTGCTGATCTTAATGGTGCCGTTTTGGGATGGTCGAGCTCTGGACATCTTTCTTTCAAGGGCGCCAAGAAATCAACGCCGTATGCTGCAACTCAGGTAGTGGCAGATGTTTGTGAAAAGGTAAAGAAATACGGTGTTCAAGAACTCGAAGTATTTGTAAAGGGTGTGGGTAGTGGTCGTGAGGCTTCGATCCGGGCCCTGGCTAATAATGGTTTTAATCTCGTTACGATCAAAGATATTACCCCTATTCCGCATAACGGTTGCCGTCCGCGCCGTCCGCGCCGCATCTAACGCTTCCACATCTCTATGGCAAAAAATCTCGATTCCAAATGTAAACTCTGCCGCCGGGCTGGCGAAAAACTCTTCCTTAAGGGTGATCGTTGTCTTTCACCGAAGTGTGCTATGGTGCGTCGTCCGTACGCTCCTGGTATCCATGGTCACAATCCTAGTCGTGGAGGAAGCGAATATGGCCGTCAGTTGGCTATGAAGCAGAAGATTAAGCGGCTCTACGGTGTTATGGAGCGTCAGTTCCGTAATCACTTTGATGAAGTGAAGAATGTTCCTGGAGTAACCGGAGATCAGCTCATTTCTCGCTTGGAGCGTCGTTTGGATAACGTGGTATACCGTCTCGGTTTTGCAGCTTCTCGTGCTCTCGCTCGACAGATTGTTTCTCATAAAATGTTTGAGGTAAACGGTAAGCGCATGAATGTGCCTTCCGTAGAATTAAACATCGGAGATGTAATTGTCCTCAAGGCAAGTAAGAAAGAAAAGACCTACTTCAAGAATCTTCTAGAAACGCTCAAGAATAAGAAAGATGTTCCACATTGGCTCGAACTCGACGCTGATAAGCTCTCTGGTAAGGTGGTAGCACTGCCAAATCGAGAGGATGTCGGAGTCCAGGTAGATGCTCAGATGGTTGTCGAATATTACTCCAAATAATTTCAATTCATAATATACCCATAATTGTTTCCGGTGGACGGTCAATGAACTCTTGGTCCGACAGCCCATCCGAAACCCACAATGGTATGCAGACAATAACTTCACCGCAGCAGCCTAAGTATACTGAACTGGCCAAGAACCATGGCAAGTTTGAAATCCTGGGATGTTACCCTGGATATGGTACGACTCTTGGAAACGCCTTGCGTCGTGTTATCTTGTCCTCTCTGGAGGGTGCCGCTGTCCGTTCCGTGAAAATTAAGGGTGTGTCTCATGAATTCTCTACTATCCCTGGAGTCATGGAGGATGTAGTACAGATCATCCTGAACCTGAAGCAAGTTCGTTTCAAGATGCATGGCACTGAAGACGAAGTTGTCAAAGTAACACTCAAGAGCAAAGGTGAAGGTCCGGTGACGGCTTCTGCTATCAAGACTTCTTCAAGTATTGAAGTAGTGAATCCTGATCAGGTTATCGCTACCGTGACTGACAAGAAGACTGAGCTGGAAATGGAAATTGAAGTTGATCGTGGTTTGGGCTATGTGCCAGTAGAAAGCCGCGAACGCGATGATGAACGAGAAATTGGCGTTATTGCTATCGATGCTATCTATACTCCAGTCAAGCGTGTGAACTACGAAGTAGAGAACATGCGTGTTGGAAAGCGTACCGACTATGACAAGATCACTCTGGAAATTGTAACTGATGGAAGCGTGACCCCAGTAGAAGCCTTTGAAAAGAGTGTGAGTATTCTCGTTGGACAGTTCTCTTCTCTCACCGGTATGGCAGCAGAAGCTACAGAAGTGGTAGCAGAGAGTGAAACTCCAGCCGAAGAAGAAAAGAAAGTGAAGAAGACAAGCAAGAAAAAGAAGGCTGAAGAAGCCACTGAATAAATCAACGTTTGATACCCTGTTATGAAGCACAGACACCAAGGCCGAGTGTTCGGTCGAGTGAGAAACCAGCGAAATGCCTTGATCAAGACTCTCTTGGGTAGTTTGGTGCTGCATGAACGCATGACCACGACTGAAGCCAAGGCGAAGGAAGTAAAGATCTACATTGATCAGGTTATCAACAAGGCAAAAGTCGCTCGTACGAACGAAACTCGTCGCGTGGCTATGATCCGTGAACTGACCAAGTATATTCCACTCGTGGCTACCAAGAAGCTTGTAGGGGAGTTTGGAGCTCGCTTCGAAGGACGAACCAGTGGCTATACCCGTGTGGTGAAGTTAGAACCTCGCAAGAGTGATGGAGCAAAGATGGCTATTATCGAATTTGTCTAAAGAGTCCTATGGCACAGAAGAAGCAACTAATTGATCGCAAATACCATCTCTTTGATGCCAAAGGGAAAGTGTTGGGCCGTCTCGCTACAGAAATCGCTACCATTTTGATGGGCAAGGATAAAGTAGCCTATGCTCCACATATCGATGGTGGAGACTTTGTAGTTGTGATTAATACCGATGAAATTGAAGTAACTGGTAACAAAGCTGAAGACAAGATCTACCATCGCTTCAGCGGGTATCCTGGAGGCATTCATTCTATTTCTTTTGGTGATCAGGTAAAGAAAGATTCTCGTAAGGTTCTCTATAGTGCCGTGTATGGCATGCTTCCCAAGAATTCTCTCCGCGATCGCATGCTCACTCGTCTCCATCTCAACAAGGGAGCGGAGCACACAGAAAAGATTATTCATGTAGATCATGCAAAGTAACGCTATGGCAACAACGAAAGCGACAACCGAAAAAAAGAAAGTAGCTCCCAAAGTTACCAAGAAAAAGGTAGCTGCTCCAAAAGAAGCTGCTGCTCCCAAGGCTGCAAAGACCACTGTCAAAGCTGATCGGTATTTGTATGCGGTTGGTCGTCGCAAGACGGCTGTGGCTCAGGTGCGTCTCTATCCTACTGACAAAGCGAAAGAAGTGGTAGTAAATGACAAAGCTATCCGTACGTATTTTGGAACGGCTGCATTAGAAACAACAGCTCTGTCACCCCTGAAACTTGCTGGTTTGGAAGAATCTTTCACGGTTACTGTTTTGGTGCATGGTGGAGGACTTCATGGTCAGGCTGATGCGGTAAAGCTCGGTGTTGCTCGTGCCCTTTTGAAGCATGATGTGAATCTGCGTGCTGTGCTCAAGGCTCAAGGAATGCTCACTCGTGATGCTCGTGCTGTTGAACGTAAGAAGCCGGGTCTCAAGAAAGCTCGCCGTGCTCCACAGTGGTCCAAGCGTTAATTTTCTCGAACTTCTCAAACGCCTCGCAAGAGGCGTTTTTTGTTTTATGTAAGGTAAGTCTCAAATATTGACTTTTTGTATTTTTACACTTAGGATTACTAATCGTACCTTTCCATTGGGCTATTGCCTATTTTCAACCACAATGGGTTCATGCTGAAGGAGACTGCCATGCCTTACTACAGAAACTGGCCTAAGATCCTGGAGATTGGCGAGAAAGATGAGCTGGTGATGCTGGTTCTCTGTCGAGTTTCACTTGATGAAGATGATGATCTCTTCGCTCGCTTGCTCACAGCCTTCCCGGAATGCTTTTCCAATCAGGAAGTCTGCGGTCCTTTCCCGTACTCGGTCATTCGTCAACTGGCTGACGATGACAAGAAGCAGGCTGAGCAGGAAGGAGTACTGTGGGATGGAATAGAATATGTTCTTGAAGAGCTCGGTGTCCCATACATCGATTTTGAGGTAACCTTTCTTGGATGTTCTCAGCAGATACCTTCCCATCATCTTTTCCCATTGGATTGGGAAAAAGCAAAGGAGCTCAAGCCGGGAGAAGCCTTTGAATGGAGGGGTGCTCGCTTTGTCGTTCTTGAAAACAATTGTCGGGAGCCCAACCCAGAATTTTTTCATGACATTGTGGCAATTGCCGAAGAGCTCATTTTGCTCGATCAATGAAGCCTTGCCGCGTACAGGTAATGTCCTTAGTGCGCGGTTTTTTATTTTTCCAAAAAAGCTTTGATAATTTCGTAACTTTCAGCCTCCTTCTCTAAGCGTGGGGACTTGTGATGTTTGAGAGCATTAAGATACGATTTGGGATTGATACGCGAGAGTTCGTCTTCTACCCAGAGTCGCGTCAAGGTAGGATCAACGACTCCCCAGCCTGCTTTTTTAATGAGGAGAGCGAGGCTAGAAAAGACCGCTTCTTCTTTTTTGTAGGGCCGTGCCGAACGATAAGCATCATAAACATCTGCGAGGCGCAGTGTATCAACCACAGCACTTAGTCCGGCGGTGGGCTTGAGAGGATCTTCATGATGATTGCCCACAAGGTTGAGGAGAGCGGCGTTTTCTGGATAGCGTTCTATAATCTCTACCGAAACATCTTGATGTCTATTGATGACCGCTCCAAAGGAGAGGTTGGTATCTACTCCTTGAGCTTCCAGTGTCTCACGATCTTCTGGAGAAATGCCTAAATGAATAGGGGTGAGATCTTTGGGGCGGAGAATAGGATTTTTTGTCAAAGTCTCCTCGTATTCTTCGAGAAGGGCCCTTCCTTCTTCGGAAGAATGAGCTTCGTGACAAAAGTTTTCAAAAAGTCTGTGCCAATCTTCATTGGAAAGCGTATTGTTGAGAGTGGCTTCTTTCGGAACCAGAACAATTTTTCCCATGTCATGGAGCAGGCAAGCTCGTTCAATGTCCCATGGAGTTAATCCCTCTTGTTCTATCTCCTGTCGAAGATACTCTCCTACTGGGCCGGTACTTTCAATTTTTTGCTTAGCGACTTGGTAGGTTCGGACGCAGTGTTCAAAGGTGGCGCGATCAAACAGTTCAAGAATAGTCAGCATTTCCCAGTCATGTTCACGGAGCTTGGGGAGGGCTTCTCGTAGGCTGGTATGTTTACTTTCCCTTTGTAGACGAGTTATTTGTTCCTTCAAGAGCCCTCGATTCTCGGGTAAAAAAAATTCACGAAGAATCGCCTCATACTCTCCTTTCTGGCATATTTTTTCTGCACGGGGTTTGGACTCTCGCTCGGGAGTGGTTTCTTTCTTTTCATCCAGTATTTCTTGTACCGGCTCAGGAAATTCGTAAGCCATACTCTAGAAGCCGAAGAAGGTGGCGTATTGAGGAAGAGTAATACTAATGACCGAAAGCTGTTCAGTATCAGAAGCGGCTTCTGGAACCATGTAGAGGCGATCAGTACCAAAACGGGAAAGAATCTGAAGCGGAGGTGTATCCAGGACAATCAGATCAGAGAGATTGCGGCGATCACGATTATCCAGCTCAATCATTTTGATGTTTTTTCCTAAGGAGAAAATGATGTGTTCATAGTCTTCTGCCCACTGGACGTTTTTCAACGGAGTGGAGAACCGAGCTATTTGAATCACGTCGTCTTTGGAGCGCATGGGCTGTGCCTCCCAATCTTGATTGAAATAGACGGAAACTTCATTATCGGTATAAAAGAGAAGCTTCTTGCCATCGTCCGAATACTGAATACTTTTGACATTCTCGCCGAGTTTTTTGAGAGCTGGCTCTACCACTTTGTTGTAGACAAAAAAGTTACCACTGGTTTCTTCAATAACAGAGAGTCGGGTATCATCGTAGACAATGAGCGAGTAGGTGCCCTGCTCATCAAGCGGTACGGCAGACGGAGTGATCTGTTTCGCGGTGCTGCTATTACCGTTCCCATTCATTTCGTAGACTATACCACTTTCACTGTGGAGGTAGTAGAGTTTATTTCCAGAAATGTCGTAGGCGGCTACGTGATCAGCAATGAGTTCCGGTGCCTCTTCAATACGATTGGTATTGAAACGATAGAGGGAATTCTGGCTTAAGAAAAAGAGATAACCTCTTGTGGTAGCGTCCCAACGAGGAGAGCGCAGTGGTGGAGAGATGTGAGTGGCTTGATTAATATAGAAAGCTTCCTTGGTTTTGATATCCACTACGCTAAAAACCGAAATATTGTCCTTGAGAAGAGGGATGATCAATTTGTCGCTTTCCGGAGACCACTCAATATTTGTTTCGGCTGTAGGCACAAATGTGGTGTCGCTCACCGCAAAGACTTCTTCATTCTCTTCTGCTTCAGGATCAAGGATATCAACACTGTACCGATCGCCATTCTTTTTGACCGTGGCAAACAAACCATTTAAGGAAGGAAACATTTTGATTACCCCTTTTGTTTCATAGACCGCTTCCTGCGCATAGTTTTCTTCAATAAGAAAGATGTTCCAGAATTCAGTGGTCAAACCACTTTGAATAACCACTTTTTTCCCCCAAGAACGATAGCCAGGAGCACTAACCTCTACAAAATGTTCCCCGGGATTGAGACCGGCTATATGGATGGAATTGTTGAGGAGTCCGAGACGTTTTTCTGGAATAGCGGAGCCATCAACGGTGATGCTGACGGTCTCAACATTGGTTTTGAGCGACAGAGAGCCTGTGTAGATGAAAATACCCCGTTCAAAGCTGAAACGGTACCCATAGGCATAGAACAGGACCAGAGAGGCGGCAATAAAAAAAGTGAATGCGAAAGACAAGAACAAAAGGGTTCGGTAACGGTGAATCATAGCGTAAAAAGATGACGTACTTTCCTATTATACTCCAAAAATTGCTCCACGTGAAAACGTCAAAAAGAAAGAAAATTCCCTTTTGACAAGGCACTTTTTGAGGCGCTATACTGAGGGCGCAGTTCAAGAACAGGATTCTCTTGTACGGATATTATGGATTTTCTCAAGCATCTGTTTTCTTCTCTTTCGATACCCGAAAACCTTGCCGGCGACTTGTCGCTTATCATTTTCTTTTTGGTTTTGAGTATCGCTTTTGGCTTCATCTTTGGACGCTGGAAGCTCGTCAATATCCTTATCAATGTCTATATCACCGTCGCTTTTCTGAGTGTTCTCCCCAAAGAACTTTTTGTCTTTTCGCCGTATGCCAAGGCAGGAATTTTCTTGATCGGAGTGGTCGGACTTTCTATGGTGGATGACCGGCTCTTTGATGTCCATATTACCAGCGCGGGAACCGATTTCTTTTGGCGTCTCTTTGTTATGAGTGTACTTGTGACTGGTATGCTGGTAAGTGTCACGCTTTTATTCTTGCCA
>CAYYET010000049.1:0-7757 GCA_964471075.1 uncultured Bdellovibrionales bacterium | reverse complement strand
ACGGCCAACGATATTGTGAATGTCGATAACTATCAGTGTTTTGTGAGACTGCTCATGAATAACGAGCTTACCAAGCCTTTTAACATGAAAACCTATCCGCCAACTCATGGTGATCAGGAAGTGGCGAATGCTCTGAAGGAACTGTCACGTCTCCGTTATGGTCGTGATGCCAGTATCGTCAATCGCGAAATCATGAGTCGTATGCAGCTCGCCGAAGGAGCGAAGATGTAGGATTCTTAGCGAAGCTTAAAGGAAAGGAGGTTTTCATCAGTCCCGATGAAGGCCTCGTTTGTTTTTTCATTAACTGAGAGAGAATTTCCCTCGGAGAGTCTATTGTTTTCGTAGGTCTTTAGAAGTTTACCTTCTTGGTTCCATACGAGGAGGTGGTTATGTTCGCTGTCTAAAGCGTAAATTTGAGCGAGATCAGGGGAAGTATAGAGACTTTCTAGATTCATACCACCTTCTGGTATTTCAAGTGTGATACTTTGGCGACCGCGGAAAAAACCATTCAAAGCACCAGCATTAGGAGCAATGAAGAGGGTTTCACTGACTGCCAATAAAGAATCGTCCTCAATAGCTACGGTCTCTTTGAGCCAAGTGGCAGGGGCTCCGAAGCCGCCATCAGCTCGCGGGAAGCGATAAATTTGATCATGATTGCTGTCGAGAACGTAGAGATAGGTCAGATACGTTCCAATACCAGTTACCCTCGTACCTTCGGGGAGGGAAAGGGTGTTTTCAACAAAATTTTTACTAATAGGGCTAAAGGCGTAGAGGTGACCACTTCTCGTATAGACAAAAATAAGACGCAGATCATCCATAGCAGCAGCAAAGAGAGCAGTATTGTCTCCTGGTAAGGCAAAACTTTTGTTTTGAGCCACGGCTATGACGCTTTTTTCGGTTACAGCGTAGGTTTCATCATTTAAGACAATTGAAGTTACCAAAGGGGAACCTGTTTGATTCAGCAGAGTACTGAGTTCTCCGGAAGAAGTACCTTCGTTATTTGTTGGAAGAAGTGCGTGTGTTTCAGTAGTGGCAGGATTTTCTTGGGTGGGTTCTGTTTTCCACCAGGAGGACTGAAGAATGAAAGGAAGAGAAACAAGAAGAATAACCAGAGTAGCAGTACTTCCCAAAATAAGCTGCTTTCTTTTTTTTGGTAAACTTCCAAAGGACTGTTTTGCTTGGATGAGGAGATGGGTCAAAGCCTGAAAAAGACGCGAGCCTCGTTCTGAGAGAGAAAGATTGTGAAAAAAAGCTTTTAGAGCGTTCAATCCTTTAGTTTGCCATATTTCAAAGGAGGTAAGCAGCTGTTCAATACCAGAAATGGTTTTTTCTGCCAGCACTTCCTCGGGTTTTTGTTCCGCTGCTTCTCGTTTGTAGAACTGAGCTAATTTCTCCTTCATGAAAGAAGGGATTTCATCCTGAGGTTCTTCTGCAGAGGATACCTGAGATTCTTCTGGAGGAATTATTTCTTTTTCTTCGACAGTCTCTTCAAAAGAAGCAACTTCTTTCTTGGGATGCGAGATATCAGAAAGAGAAGGAGGTACCGGAGTAATCGGTTCTGCTGGGGGAAGAACTACTTCTTTTGGTGGGGTAGGAGGAAGAGCGGTCGCTTTCTTCTTTTGTGATTCTTTGTATTTTCTTACCAATCGACGCAAAGAACGGACGCTTTTTCTTCCAAGAACAACACTTTCTTCCTTGAGAGCCAGAAGAGCGATGACGCTTTGTTTTCTCCCTTTACGAAGTAGTCGACCTTGAGTACTCATAAAAGAGCCGAAGGCATGAGAAGCTTCCTGGAGAGTGAGTACAAATCTTTCCCAGGTAGGATGATCGGTAGGGGTATGAGCCGTTTGTCCCTGAACATAGATATGGCCCGTTTTGGTGTCGACATATTCTTCACGAACTGACTCGGCCTTCTTTTCAGTTTCTGGGGCGGTTTCCTGGGCAGGAGTCGACTTCTCCTTCTTAAAGAAGGCTGTCTGACTAAAAACATTCTGAACGTGTTCTTTAGGACTTTCTTTAGCGGATTCTTTTGCTTTCTTTGGCTCTGGGATAAGGGCTTCCTCTATAACATCAATGGTCAGAGCTCCTGCCATATCAAGCTCGTTAACCAGGGCAGTCTTCAAGAATTGTGTAAAGCGCTCATGATCCATGCGGCGGGCATTTTTGGTCAGGTCTTCGATAGTAAAAAGAGCCAGGAGCTCTGGAGAAGTCATGATCAGGTGATCATCGAGAGCCAGTCGACCGCTTGATACCTCAACGAAGGTTTTAATCGGATGGGTTTTGGATTCTTCCGATGCTAGCCCTTCAGCAATATCAGAGAACATCTCATTGCGAAACAGAAGAATACTTCCTTTGCCGGTGACCGAAAAGTGAAAATTATTTTTTTCCAAAACGCCAATGGCCCCATGAAACTTACCGAGCCAAGTAACGTTGCCGTGTTTGACGAGTTCAGCCAGGGCCAAATTGATCTTGTGGAGAGCAGCTTCGAAGCTTTCAATGGCTCCACGGCGTGGATTATTAAAATATTCTTTCTTAGCAACCGAAGCCAAAAAATTGACTATATAGGCTGAATCTTCGCTCATTTCGTCAATTTCAAAAACTCCCACGAGTGTGCCGAGGTTCGATTTTGATATATTCTCTCCTGTATAGCTAAAGGTCCGGATAAACGGCTGAAACGAACGGCCATTTACTACCAGAATCTCTGCTACGCTACTGTGAAGTTCCGGAAGCGCATTCGTTTTCCCGGGGCGTTTTCTTTCTTGCATACCCTGATAGTATACCATAAAAAGCTCTTATTCGAGAGGTTTTTTGCTTCTTTTGGGTCTTTTCCCGTCTTTTGACTTTTCGCTCTTTTTTTCTTATACTGCGGTTAATAGCTGTCGCAATGATTTTTGTGTGATATTTCCTGTATGTCGCTTGCTCTGTTTGATACGTTGTTTGGATCTAAGGCTCGCTCTCGATTGATTCGTTTCTTTCTCCTCAATCCGGGGGCAGACTTTAGCGCCTCTGATGTGGCGGAAAAAACCCTGGTTTCTCGCACAGAAGTATCCAGAGAGTTGACCAAACTTTCCAAAATGAAGCTGGTATCAGAACGAGCTCGAAAAGGACGACGCTATTTTATCGTCAATGAGGACTTTCCTTTCTATACAGAACTCAAAAGCTTGGTTTCTAAACTCAATGTTCATGCTCAATCACAGGTTTTTCGAAAGTTGAAAACAGTAGGGGAAGTAAAGCTTATTCTCATTAGTGGTTTGTTCCTGAACTATCCCAAGAGTAAGGTGGACATGATTTTGGTAGTGAACAATGTCAACCGAACCAAGTTAAAGCATGCTATTACTCATCTGGAGGCAGAAGTAGGGAAAGAAATTCGTTTTGTGCTCATGAACATGGAAGAGCTGCACTACCGCCTTAATATGCTTGATCGTTTCTTTATTGAGTTTCTGGAAGGCCCGTACGAAGAAGTGACCAATAAAGTTCCTGAATTGAAGCGTTTTATCGCCGGTCTGAAGAAGTAATTTTCTCTCAAAATAAAACACATGGATATGCCGTGGTGGGCGCTACTCCTCATAGTGATTCTCGTGGCTAGCCTGGCTTTGTGGCTGGCCTTTTTTTTCGAACGCCGTTTTCGTAATGAGCGCAGTGGCAATACGGATCTTTTTCTACAGCTCAGTAACCTGGAGAAGCGTTTTGATGAGCGCATGCATTTTGTCTCGGAAACGCTGAATCAGCAGCTGGGAACTTTTCAACATACCTTGGATCGGCGACTCGATGATAATACGAAACGTCTTGATCAGCGGCTTGATGTAGCAGCTCGTTCTTACAGTGACGTACAGAAGGGGTTGGAGCAGATGCGCCAATCAAGCGATAAAATTCTCGAAGTAGGGAAAGAAGTGGCCTCACTTCAGGAAATTTTGAAGGCTCCTAAGATTCGCGGTGGTTTTGGGGAGCTCATGCTCAAAGACTTATTGACCCAGATGCTTCCTAAAGAGCATTTTACTCTTCAGTACGGCTTTAAAAGTGGAGAAACAGTTGATGCTCTCATTAAACTTCAAGGAGGATCGATTAGTGTGGATTCTAAGTTTCCTTTGGAAAACTTTAAACGCGTCGTAGCGGCAGAAAGTGATGAGGAAAAGCGCAGTGCTCGGCGGCAATTTTATACTGATGTAAAAAAACACGTCGATGCTATCGCGGCCAAGTATATCGTCCCAGAGGAAGGAACGCTTGATTTTGCTCTCATGTACATTCCGGCAGAGAATGTCTATTACGAAATTATCATCAAGGATGAAGATGAGCAGGGGCTCCTTGATTATTTCGCCAACAAGCGCATTATTCCCGTGTCCCCGAACTCTTTTTATGCCTATATGCGCACCATCCTCTTTGGTTTGCAGGGTTTCCAGATCGAGAAACGAGCTAAAGAGATTATGGGACAACTAGAGAAGCTTGGCCGTTCACATGAGCGTTTTGTGAAGGAATTCGATGTGTTAGGAGGTCATATTGGTAATGCTTATAAGAAATTCGAAGATGCTGAAAAGTTTCTCGGGAAAGTTGAGGATCAACTAGAGCATACTCGTCTCGGAAGAATAGAGAATCTTTCTGAAGGAAAAAAAGACGAAGAGAACTTATGATAAAGAAATTTTTTTTCAAAAAAAACAAAGAATGGAGCAGTACTCTCACTCAGTCCGAGCAAGGGGTGTTGTTTTCTCGGAATACTCTTGTCCGCATGCTCCTGATTCTTTCTTCTTTTCCCATTGTCGTGAGTATCGGGCTCCTTCTTTACTTTATTCGTCCCAGTGAGGCTTCTTTGGTGCTTCATTATAATGTTTATTTTGGAGTGGATCTTTTGGGTATATGGTGGCAAGCATATGTCTTACCACTTTTGGCGCTCTTTTTCCTAGCTGCTCATTTTTTCTTGGCGAAGCGCTTTTATGAACAAAGTGAACGTATTGCTTCCTATCTTCTCCTGTTAGCCTCGGGTATGCTCTCGTGTGGGATCCTTATTGGCAGTATCAGTATTGCTTTCATAAATTACTGAGTAGCAGGGAAAGAATGTGAATCGAATCCTATGTCGTACCAACTCTTTGTTGTCCCATTCTTTGTTGCCTTTGCGGTAACTACTGTCCTTTGTCTTTTTTTACTTGCCTTGCCCTGGTTTCGCGAGCGCCTCTGGCGCCATACAAAGCGTCACGAGGGGAAGAATCATTTACCTCGCTTAGGAGGCTTGGCTATGTGTCTGGCTTTTCTTTTGGTAGTTCTTTGGGAGCCGCATTTGGTTTTGACTGAAGAAATTATTGGACTACTCATAGGGAGTGTCTTTGTTTGTCTGTTTGGTCTCTGGGATGACTTTTGGGAACTAAGTTTCAAAGCCCAGGCCTTTCTTCAGGCAGGACTTTCGATCCTTCTCTTTATTTTTGGTCTCAGGATCACTACTTTGAGGAATCCTTTTGGTGAAACACTGGTGTTTTCTGATGGAGGAGCTGTAACACTTCTCTTAGGATTTCTTATCCTCTGCACCTGGGTTTTTCTGGTGATCAACGCTGTTAATTGGCTTGATGGGCTTGATGGACTGCTGGGGAGTGTTTCCCTGGTAACTTTTTTGGTTATTTTTCTCTTGAGTCTCAAACCGGAAGTGAACCAGCCTCCGATAGCGCTCCTTTCTATCATTGCTGTTGGGGTGGTAGCAAGTTTTCTCTTTTTCAATCTTCATCCAGCAAAAATTTTGGCTGGTACCTCAGGGTCAATGCTTCTTGGCTTATTTATTGCTGCTTTGGCAGTGATTGCTGGAACCAAGGTAGCTACGGCCCTTCTGGTACTAGCCTTGCCGATAGCGGATGCTTTGTGGGTTATTGGGGAGCGTTTATGGTGGAAACAATCTATCTTTCTTCCAGATCAGCGCCATCTCCATTACAAGCTTCGTGAACTCGGATGGTCCGAAGGGCATATTACTTGGTTCTTCTTTTTTCTAACAGCAGTTATTGGGGTGATTGCTCTTGCTACGGAAGCTTTAGGAAAGTTTATTGCCTTTCTTTTAGTTATTTCTGTTATTTTTTCACTTCTTATCTTTGTGGCCCATCAGACGAAGCAGAAGAAAGCACGAGTATGAAAAAATATAGTATCATCGCAGTATTCATTTTGGGTGTAGGGGGTGTTCTGAGTATTTTCGCACAGACCCCTCAGAAGGTATCTTTTCATGGAAGTACCTATACTCTTGAAGTAGCGGATACTGATGCTTCACGAATGCTCGGGTTAGGGGAGCGTGATTTTCTTTGTGAGACTTGCGGTATGCTCTTTGTTTTTGAGAAGCCAGGAAACCAAGGTTTTTGGATGAAGGGTATGCGCTTTCCTCTTGATATAGTCTGGCTTCTTGATGATCAGGTAGTCTATATTGAGCGTCATGTATCGGAAAAAAGCCAGGACATATACTATCCTGGGACTCCTTCTAACCAGGTACTAGAGTTTCGTTCCGGTACGGCAGATAACCTAAAGAGAGGTGACCGAGTCAGTTTTTCTCATTTCTAAAACTTTTGGTAACATAAAACCCCGCCGTTGCGGGGTTTTATCTATTTCTCTAGAGAAAGAACGGAAAATCATGCGATAACGGTCTAGCGGTAAGCGCTGACGCGAGCAGAGTACTTTTTCAGATTCTGCAGTTGTTTGTCGTTCAGAGTCTTTGATTTCTCGATAGCCTGATGGATCAGGTCCTTAGAGAATTCAACAGAGGTCTTTGAAGTGACAGCACCAGTGTAGCCTACATTCTTGCGAAGGTAGTCCTCGATATAGATCTTGTGTTCAGCAGTGAGAGAAGAATCGGTATTCTTTTCGAGGTAGTGAGCGAGTGCTCGACGAGCCAAATGAGTGGTTCCGTTTCCGAGTTCTGCTTGTTCCACGAAAGAGGTTTCAGTTTCACGACTGAGTTCAGGAGTTACTACAACACCATTCTTGATGTCGCTCGTAACCATTGAATCCTTCGAAGTATCTTGGTTCATGGCAGTTTCTGACTGATCGCCATTCGTATCCAAGAGCATATCATCAGACATTGTTTGGCTGCGCTGTGAGTAAGAATAGATACCCAAGGCGATAGCTGCAACAATAAATACACTGACGATGATGCGGAGATTTTCTTGAATCCATGCCTTTACTTGATCTGCGGAAGACTCTTCTTCAAACATTGGATCTTGATGTTCCATACGTATGCACCTCTCTTTCTAGGTTCTTTTAATATTTTTAAAGTTCTGCTTGCGTTGAAGCCTGTGACAGAGAAAGATTTTGGCTTTCTTTCGGCCACATCGACCCCCTGTCTTCTTATACTAAAACGCTCAAAAATGCCTGTCAAATTGACAAAAAGTGAGTTTTATTGGGCCATCAATCTTTGAAAATGAGCAGAAGATCTCTTTTTTTATGGTACAAAAATATTTTTTTATGAGGGTGATCTTTTTGTTGGTGAATTATTCTCAAAAAGAAAAACTGAGAAGAAATTTCTTGTAAAAATATTTTTTATTTTTCTCGTGCATGTTATTGAATGATATTTTTTTCTTCAAGACTCTTGACAGATTTTATTTTCTCTTTGCATTTTACGAAAAAAGAGTATAATAAAAATGTACAGAAAAACTTCTGTATCACACACAAAAAAATTGTGCGTGAAAAATAAAAAATAAACTCCTCATGTTTCTCACTTTGATGTAAACATACATCATAATAAAGGGAGCAGAGGTATAGAAGGAGGTGATCATTATGGCAGCTAAGAAAAAGGCAGCTAAGAA
>CAYYET010000048.1:0-7843 GCA_964471075.1 uncultured Bdellovibrionales bacterium | reverse complement strand
GCTTTGTCCCTTGGCTCTAGACAGAGCCACCTCCCTCAAACTGCTGATTCGCCCTCGTGCGACTCAGCAGTTTTTCATTTTTTGACTCTTCTTCAGCGACCTGATAGATTGGTCTATTGTTCTTTTTATATCTTTGTCGCCACTGGTGTCTATCGACGCCTTCTTTAGAAAAGGGGACCGAAATGAGCATCCGTATTTCTTCTTTTGGCCAAGGCCAAGTCACTCTCTCTGGACTTCAGGAAGATGAAGTAGATCATCTCCAAGGGATGGTTCATGGTGTCCGAGATGTTTGGTGGTAAATGGTCGCCTTGAAGCTTCTTCTCGTTGGGAGCCTTTACCTGCTCCGGCACGAGACGAAGAGATGATGCCATTTTGGCAACCATCAATTCCGGGCCATACACAGATTGAGCTCAGGAACATTGAAGTACCCCTTGGCTTTTCAGTGAGTCTCATGATCCAGAGCTTGTGTGGTTACGACTACTCCCCGGAAAACTACAGGCGTGAAGCTGGAAAGCTGGAGGATTTCGGTTTTCATTGTCTTCGGTCGCGGCGTGGTCGCGATGGTCATTTCTGGGAGATCTGGTATCTTCCTGGGCTGTGGTCCGCCAGAGGACTGCTGAGGGAAGCGATCGGAAGCATCCAAGAAGAATCCGCTAAAGCTGATGCTGCCATCAAGTTTTTGTGCAAGCATACTTCTTTTGGTTCACTTGATGTTTCTTGGCAACGAGCAGCCATGGTGCGAGATGATTGAGTTCTCTGCCGAGTATTGTTGACAACAAGCTCGGCTTTTTCTTTACTCTTCACTTTTCTTCTCTTTTCCGGTAGGATGTTTATTGAACTATGACTGAAATTCCTCATCATTTACGCAATCATATCTCTAAGGAAGAAGCTCTCAAACGCTTAGCGCAAGAGCGGTTTTCTCGACGAGTGATTTCTTTTTATCGTTATGTTATCATTGCGGATCCCATAAAGCTCCGTAACGAACTTTTTGCTGAGTGGCAGAGTTTGGGATGTTTTGGCCGGATCTATGTGGCCAAAGAGGGGATTAACGCCCAGATGAGTGTTCCGGAACCGCATTTCAAAAAATTTCAAGAATTATTCTATGCTCGTCCTGAATTTCGCGACGTGCCATTCAAGGTAGGGGTGGAACAGGATAATGAAGCGTTTTGGAAACTGACCATTAAAGTAAAGAAGCAAATTGTGGCCGATGGTTTGCAACCAGAAGAGTACGATGTCACGAATGTTGGTACTCATCTCTCGGCTCGTGAGTTTAATGCACTGTTGGAAGAACCAGAAACAGTAGTAGTAGACATGCGCAACAATTACGAATCAGCGATCGGACGTTTTGAAGAGGCGGTTACACCGAATGCCTATACCTTCCGGGAGGAGCTCCCCATGGCCAAAGAAGCGCTCAAGGGAAAAGAAGACAAGAAAGTACTTTTGTACTGCACAGGTGGTATTCGCTGTGAAAAAGCCAGTGCCTATCTCAAGCATCATGGTTTCAAAAATGTCTATCAGCTGCATGGCGGTATTATTGATTACAAACATCAGATTGAACGCGAGGGCTTGGAATCAAAGTTCAAGGGAAAAAATTTCGTGTTTGATGATCGCATTGGTGAGCGTATTACAAACGATGTCTTGGCCAAGTGTTTTCAGTGCGGCGCATCCTGCGATGACTATACCAATTGTGAAAACACTGCTTGCAACCTTCTGTTTATTCAGTGTGCTTCTTGTAAAGAAAAATTTTCCAATTGTTGCAGTGTCAAATGTCAGAACATCCTTGATCAGCCAAAGAAAAAACATCATCAAAATAAAATTGATTTCAAAGCAACTATTGCAGTAGCATAGTTTCCCTTTCTGTTCTTTTCCGCTAGGATGAGAAATATGAGGCAGACGATTGAGAAAAAAATTGAAATGGCATTACGGGAGCTGCAGCAGGAGCATCAGCTTCCGCAGTTTGCTATTCCTGAAATTCGAGTAGAACGACCAAAAGATGAGCAGTTTGGAGAGTATACCACCAATATTGCGCTCATGTTGGCCAAGCCGGTCAAGAAAAATCCGATGGAGATTGCGGAGCTTCTTCAGAAGAAACTGACTTCCGAGGTTTTTGAAAAAGTAGAGGTAGTGCAACCTGGATATCTCAATTTTTTTCTTTCTCAAAAAGAGCTTGCTTTGATAGTAGAAAAGATTTTGAAAGAGGGTCAGGCGTTTGGCGCCAGTGTGGTTGGTCAGGGAATAAAGATAAACAATGAGTTTATTTCTGCTAATCCAACAGGACCATTGACTGTAGGGAATGGTCGAGGTGGCTTTTATGCTGATGCTTTGGCCAATGTGCTTCGCAAGATGGGTTATGAGGTAGCGGACGAATACTATATTAATGATGCAGGGGAACAGGTATTAAAATTAGGGCACAGTGTACTGAAAGATGAAGAAGCGGTCTATGGCGGTGAGTATATTGATGAATTAGCAGAGAAGTTTGCTGGTATCGGCGGAGTACAGGCGGTAGGACAAGCATCAGCCAAGTATGTGCTCGAAGAGATGATCAAAAAATCGGTGGAAGAAAAAATGCAGATTCATTTTGATTACTGGACTTCGGAGAAAGAAATTGTGGAGGAGGGATTTGTAGACAAAGCACTTACCTTACTCAAAGAAAAAGACCTCACCTTTGAACAGGAGGGGGCGTTGTGGCTTCGAACCACGCAGTTTGGAGATGATAAAGACCGAGTATTAATTAAGAGTGATGGCTCAAAGACCTATTTTGCTTCAGACTGTGGACACCTTCTTTGGTATATGGAGCGCGGCTGTAACCGCATTATTGAAACGTGGGGTGCGGATCATCATGGGTACACTCGACGTTTTGAGGCAGCGGCACGAGCTCTTGGTTTTGCAGGTCAGATTCATTTTATTATTGTGCAGCTGGTCAAAGTCGTGAAGGATGGGGTTGAAGTTCGTATGAGTAAACGAGCCGGCAACGTCATCACTATTGATGAGCTCATTGAAAAAGTCGGACATGACGTAGCGCGGTTCTTTTTCCTTATGTATTCGCCTGATACCCATATGAATTTTGATCTGGGGTTAGCAGAAGAGCGATCTCAGAAGAATCCTGTTTTTTATGTCCAATATGCTCATGCTCGATTGTGTAGTATTTTAAGGAAGGCAGGAGAAGAACATCTAGAGTATCATTCGGGCGACCTGTCGCTTCTTGTGCATCAGAAAGAACGAGAACTGATGCGCGAACTCATGTGTTTTCCTGAACTGGTTGAGACTATCGCCGAAGACTTTTCGGTTCATAAGTTACCGCAGTATGCCATGAAACTGGCTGATAAGTTTCACTCCTTTTATGATGTCTGTCGAGTGATTGATGAAGAAAATATGTTTCTCTCTCAAGCGCGACTAAAACTGATAGAGGCTACCAGAATAGTGCTAGCCGAAACGCTCTCGCTTATGGGAATCAGCGCACCAGAAAAGATGTAACAAAAATAAAAAGAAGTCCTAGATGTTTTCACGGTTACCGAGGAAATATAGAAAAAAGTACAAAAGAGAATTGGGGTGGGATGAAGAAATAGTCTTTTTTGCGTTCAAGATAGTAGGATCAACCTCGCTATTCTTTGTGATAGCAGCTGGTGTTGATGTCTATCGCTTCTTTCATTAGGTTATGGCAGAAATTACCTTGTATTTGGTACGGCACGGTGAAGCGGAACATAATGTGAAGCGCCTGTGTAGTAGTTTTCCTGAAAAAGTAGAATATCCGCTGACTGAAAAAGGGCGAGAGCAAGTAAGAGCGGCGGCGAAGATACTTTCAGAAAAGACTCCCGATGCGATCATTAGTTCGCCAATGCTTCGTACAAAGCAAACATCAGAAATTATTGCAGAAGCTACAGGATTAGTATCTCTTTTTGATGATCGATTACGTGAGACTGGTTTCGGTATTTTTGATGGAAAGCCTTTTGCTACGTTCTTGGAAAAATATAAAGACCCGGTATCGCGGATCAGTCCCGATAGCAATGATGGCGTAGAAGGGTATATTGATATGCGACAACGACTGACGACCTTCCTTGATGATGTGAAAGAAAATTATACAAACAAAAAAGTAGTGATTGTCTCTCATGGAGACACTCTTGAACAACTTCATGGCATTTTGACCCATGAAAGTCCCGGGGTTTCTGCGAGTGGTTGGTATCCAGAAAAGGGTTCGTGTACCGAAGTAGTGTGGAAATTCTAGAAACAGGAGCTCTCAAAAGAGCTTCTTTTCATTTTTCCGAGAGCGTGCTATGTTCGAGGCATCATGGACCCTCTTTCGGGAGAAACATCATGAAGTTCTTTATTATGTTGATGAGCCTGTGCCTCAGCACAGGGATGACGTGGGCTGGAGGGGTGGACTACCAGAAACGGATTGCAGAAGAGCATCAGGAGCCTCTTCCTTCCTGCGAACTCTTTGTGCAGTACACAGACTTGTGTCAGAAACTGCGCGAAGCCAAGGGGATAGCTCAAAAAATCCCATTGGAGATCTTCGAGACTCTCGAGCGGCGTCTCGATAAGAGCGGCAAGCCGATCATGAGTAAGAAGGTTATTCGTCGCGAGTTCGGGCTGGTAGCCTATAGCCCCAAAACAGATACGTTTCATACCATTGTGCTCGACATGCCTTTGGTCGGAAACGATATCTTTCAACCCAATGTTCGCACAGAACATGTGCCACCGTACCAAGTGATTCGAACGAAAGGTCAAACGTTCAACAAGATGATCTTCCAGGTCACTATGGGCGATGAAGAACTCTTCGTCTACGCGGCCAAGCATCTTTCGGTGCCGCCGGCATTTCGTTCCCAAGGTATCAAGGCCATGAACCAGGAAGCGGAAGTAGTGGTGTATCTGGCAACGCCACCCTATCTTGCTAACGAAGAGTTTGCTCGCTACGGCCAGGCCTTTGCGCTGCGCGCCATTGGTGCGGCACTTTTTGAGCTTCATCAGGCTGGAGTGCCTTCACGAGCCTATCCCGGGAAATTGGTCGCTGACGTGGTAACACCGGAAACCTTGCTCAATCTCTTGGTTACTGAACAAACGGATCCTTGTCTCTTGGAAGTGCGCGAGCCAGGGTGCGATAAGCTTTTGCCGAAACGTCTCTACGCGCGAAATGAACAGGTGGTAGATGCAGTACTGACCGAGTTTGTGATAAACGGACTCGATGCGTACCGCTACATTTGTTCTGGTGCCGCTGCTTGTGGGGCGTATCAGTTCACCAATAACAAGACTCGGCAAAGGAACGGGAAGTATGCCGATGGGACCTATGAAGCTATGCGCCTCAGATACCCTTTGGCAGAACTGGATCCGGACTTCAAGCGTGGTACGCGTGGTTTTCGTAACAGCGCCAAGGCGGCAGCGGTATTGACGGACTATGAGCTGTCTTCCGAGGGAGTGCCTTCCTGGGTCCGAGAAGCATTTGTCAATGACGGTCAGATGGGATTGCTCTTTCCAGCGGCCGCCTACAATGGGGGACCATCCCAGGCAAAGGCACTGGCAGCCTTGGTGATGGAATACGGGAAGCTCAAGAAGATTGAGCAGCCGACGTTCAGCTCTTTTCCATGGCAGGAATTTCTGGCTTGGGTGAGAGCGAGAGTAGCAGTGCTGAAGCGTGAAACCATCGGCTATATCGAGAAGTGTGTCAGCAACTGGACACACATTGAACGGTATGAACGTCTCCATCGACGAAGTTGACCATCAAGCGGTTTCTGGAAACTCCAGAGCCGCTTTTTCTTATGCGTGGTATCATGAGGAAGGAATATGTCTTCTCTTTCACTGAAGCAAACACTTGACCTCTTTCCGGGGGGTCTACTCATTACTGATACGGATTCGCGAGTCGTCTATGCCAGCGCTGCTTTTGAGGCGCGTACCGGTTTTGCTATTCCTGAAATTGTCGGAAAAAAACCGGGAGAGTTGTGGGGCGGACATATGGACAAAACTTTTTATAAGCGTCTGTGGCATACCATTAGTATCGAAGGAAAACCTTTTGTTGGAGCGGTACACAACAGAAAAAAGAACGGCCAGACAGCTGAGGAAATGTTGTATATTACTCCTCTCAAAGATCGTATTGGAAAAACGTGCTATTATGCAGCCTTCAAGCCGGAGTGGGCTACTCAGGAAAGAGAAGCTTCTTTTGCCTCTTTTTTTCTCAAACAGGCTAAGCGTCTCTCTACAGAAAAAACTGCTTTTCATTTTCTTCTTCAGATGCTTAAGAACTCTCAACAAGAAAATAGTATAGAGAGTGAGCTGGCTCAGCTGACAGTTTTAGAAAATGATCTTCCTGCTTTTGTTCATGAAAAACTGATTATGCCGACCCGTTCACTGTTTTCTCGTCGCTTTGAGGATGCTCCGCTGATTCAAGCGGCCCAAGAACATCCAGAAGCTTTTGGTAGGCTTTACGAGAAATACCAGTTTACGGTGCGAAGCTACTTTCTCCGTCGCTTAGGTGATATTTCCTTGGCTGAAGATCTTTCTCAAGAAGTTTTTGCTCGGGCTTTTCGTTATCTTCCCTCCTTTCGCATTACCAATGCCTCTTATCTTACCTATCTTCTTCATGTAGCTCATAGCGTTTTGATAAACTATTACCGTAAACAGGGATCAACTCCGGTGCTTCAGAATGAAGAGCCTGAACGAGAAACGAGAGAAGAATCTGGCATAAGTGAAAATATAGAAACTCTTCTTTGCTCCTTGTCTCAGAGAGATCGAGAAATTATGCTCCTCAAGTACCGTGACGGTTTCCAGGTAAAGGAAATAGCCAAGCAAGTAGGGAAGACGGAAAATGCCGTAAAACTCATCTTGAGTCGGAGTCGAAAAAAGCTCAAATCTGCCTTGGCAGAAGGAAAATAAGAAAAAAGGTGTAAGGGTGACACCTTTTTTCATTTTTGGTGTTTAATACAATGCCAGAAAAAAGTAACTTTTTTATTTTTCCTATGCCACTCTATAAAGTGCAGAAGCGAAACGGAGCTATTGTCGACTTTGAAATTGAAAAAATCAGGCAGGCTATTACCAAAGCAGCCCAGGCCATTGAGAATCAGGATGGTCTTATTTCGGAGACCCTGACTCAGGAAGTGGAAATCATGCTGGAAGAACAATACGGGGACCAGATTCCAACAGTGGAGCAAATTCAGGATGTGGTGGAAGATGTCTTGATCCGCTACGACTACGCGGATATGGCCAAGGCCTATATTCTCTATCGAGAGAAGCGTCGTGAAGCGCGAGCTGACAAAAACGTGGTGGTAGAAGTAGAAAAAACCGTGAGTGACTACCTTCATCGTGCCGACTGGCGGGTCAATGCTAATTCTAATCAGGGGTATTCACTTGGCGGTCTTATCTTGAATACGGCTGGCAGTGTTATTGCTAATTACTGGCTTTCCCATATTTATCCGAAAAACGTCGGTGAAGCACACCGTAATGGTGATTATCATATCCATGATCTGGATATGTTTTCGGGCTACTGTGCTGGGTGGAGTCTTCGTGTCTTGCTCGAACAAGGATTTAATGGGGTAGCGAACAAAGTGGAGTCTGGACCGCCGAAACATTTATCAAGCGCCGTGTCACAGATGGTGAATTTCTTGGGAACACTCCAAAATGAATGGGCAGGAGCACAGGCGTTTTCGAGTTTTGATACTTATCTGGCACCCTTTGTGAAGAAGTACGAACTGGAACTTCGAGAAAAGATAGAAAAGTATAGCATCGTATTTTTTTCTGATGAAGCCAAAGAAAAGTATCTTGAGGATGAGGTGTATCAATATGTGTATCAAAATCTTCAGTCTTTTGTCTTTAATCTCAACATCCCTTCACGCTGGGGGACACAGACACCGTTTACGAA
>CAYYET010000047.1:0-7953 GCA_964471075.1 uncultured Bdellovibrionales bacterium | reverse complement strand
TGGCCGAGTGGTTGAAGGCAACAGTCTTGAAAACTGTCGTACCCGAAAGGGTATCGTGAGTTCGAATCTCACCTCCTCCGCATAACAAAATCCGTGCGCCTATCGGTGCAAGGATTTTTGTTTTATAGTGGTGATATGAAACTGAAATATCTTTTTACTGTTCTTTCTATTCTTCTTATTGGAGGACTCTTGTTTTGGTATTTTTCTCGTGGTTGGGATATTAAGAATTATCCCTCAACGAAAACTGGGCCGGTACTTATGTTTGGGGATAGCTTGGTAGAGGGAGTAGGGGCAACCGAAGGGAATACTTTACCAGAACAACTCGGGAAATTACTGGGGGTATCTATTTTGAATTATGGCGTCAGTGGTGATACAACTCGTGATGCCCTGAAACGTCTACCCGAGGCACTAGCAGTACAACCGAAAGTAGCGATTGTGCTTCTTGGGGGAAATGATTTTCTGAAAAAAATTCCTCGTGAAGAAACCTTTCAGAACTTAGAAAAGATTGTGACCAGTTTTCAAAATCAAGGAGCTATCGTCGTGGTAGTCGGAGTACGGAGTGGCATTATTGGCGGTGGAGCAGACGAGGAATACGAAACACTGGCTGAGAAGACTGGCTCAGTCTATGTTTCTGATGTTTTGTCAGGAATCTTCGGTCATACGGAGCTCATGAGCGATGTTATTCACCCTAACACTGCTGGTTATACCAAAATAGCTGAGCGTCTGAGCCCGCTTCTTTCAAAGTATGTGAAGTAGTCCTTACCTTTGTGTTAGCACTCTTGTACGTTGGTTGCTAATTCCAAAGAAGAAGTGTATACTCAAGAGACCTCTAAACTTTTATACAAAAACCTATGGAAAAGATCTCGATGTACAATGCGACGGTGCCAGAATTTAAGCGAGCCCTCCTTGCCTTGAAGGCGGTTTTAGTGAAAGCGGAAGCGTTTGTGGCCGAAAAGCAGATTGAAGATGGTGTGCTTCTCAGTGATCGTCTAGCTCTTGATCAATTCCCATTGGTGAAACAGGTTCAAGTAGCATCTGATGTGGCCAAAGGAACTGCGGGCCGTTTAGCGGGAGCAGAAGTGCCGAAGATGGAAGACAACGAGCAGACCCTCAAAGAACTGGAAGAGCGGATTGATAAGACGGTAGCCTTTTTGGACACCTTGAAGCCAGAACAATTTGAAGGATCAGAAAGTCGTGAAATTCCTATTTACTTCTTTCCTGGAAAAATGCTGTATGGGTTGGAGTATCTGAATACTTTGGGACTGGCCAATTTCTACTTTCATATCACGACGGCCTACTCAATCCTGCGTCACAACGGTATGAATATTGGCAAGACTGATTATATGGGGCAGATAGAATTTCATGATGAAAAAAAATAACCCGTTCTTTTGTTCTTTAACCTTTCTCCCAAACAACTCTCTTGGGCCGTCAAAACTCCAGCGTAGTTTTGACTGACGTGTGAGCGAACTTTTTTGTTCACACAAAAACCATGCAAGTTCACTCTCAAGTCGCCCAAGAGAATTTTTGGAAGAAAGAGTATAATCTATTAGTAAGACTGATGTATTGATACCAACTATGGAAAACGCACTGGAAATAAAAAATCTCAAAAAGACCTACGGCAATGGTGTCGAAGCCTTGAAGGGAGTGAATCTCTCGGTGGCCACTGGTGATTTTTTTGCTCTGCTCGGACCGAATGGAGCTGGAAAAAGTACGACAATCAATGTCATCTGTGGACTGGTGAATAAGACGGAAGGCGAAGTATGGATTGAAGGACTTTCTATTGATGATGACTATCAGAAGGCCAAAATGCATGTAGGAGTAGTGCCACAGGAATTTAATTTTGGAATTTTTGAAGAAGTGCTCAATATCGTATTGGATCAGGCAGGGTACTATGGTATTCCCCGTCATGAAGCCCTTCCGAAGGCAGAGGAACTGTTGAAAAAACTTGGTCTTTATGAGAAGCGTCATGAAAGATCAATGAGGCTTTCTGGGGGTATGAAGCGACGCCTTATGATTGCGCGAGCTTTGGTGCACGAACCGAAAGTTTTAATTCTTGATGAGCCAACAGCGGGAGTGGATATTGAGATTCGTCGTGAGATGTGGGACTTCTTGCGCGAACTGAATCAGAAGGGAACAACTATTATTCTGACGACGCACTATTTGGAAGAAGCCGAGCAGCTCTGTAATAACATGGCTATTATCAACAAGGGTGAAGTAGTGGAGCAGGGACCAGTGAAGGAGCTTCTTTCTAAGATGGACAAGGAAACCTTTGTTTTTGATCTGGAGCAGTCTCTTTCCGAAGAAACGGAGAAATTGGTAGCGCCCTTTGGAGTTCACAAGGTAGATGCTGACACTATTGAAATGACAGTCCAGCAAGGGGAATCATTGAACGATGCTATTGTTGCTTTGAACCGAGTCGGAGTCCGCGTACGAAGCATGCGAAATAAAACCAATCGTCTGGAAGAGTTTTTCCTCCAGAAAATTAGTAAGAACTAACGAGTATGAATGGAAAACAAATGTGGGCAGCCTACATGACTATTGTGCGCAAGGAATTTCTGCGCTTGTTTCGAGTGTGGGTACAGACGCTTCTGCCGCCAGCGGTGACGACGATTCTTTATTTTCTGGTCTTCGGAAAGTTTATTGGAGCCCAAGTAGCATCGATTAATGGGGTGAGCTACATGTCATTTATCATTCCGGGAGTTATTATGATTTCGGTGGTAACGCAATCGTTCATGCACTCGGCTTTTGGTTATTATATTGCTAAGTTCCAGCGTTCAATTGAGGAAATTCAGGTATCGCCAACGCCATACTGGATTATGATTACGGGATATGTAACCGGGGGTATGCTTCGTGGTTTAGTCACGGGAGCTATTCTCTTGGTCATTTCCTTATTCTTTACCCCGCTTCATATTCACAGCTTTTTCCATGTGGTGGCTTTTGCTTTTCTGACCTCGATCGTTTTTTCTCTCGCTGGGCTGATCAATGCTATTTTTGCCAAGGACTTTGATAGCATCTCTCTTTTCCCAACATTTATTCTGACACCGCTGACTTATTTGGCGGGAACGTTCTATTCGCTCTCGATGTTGCCTCAGATGTGGCGCGATCTTTCTGTTTGGAATCCGCTTCTCTATATGATCAACGGTTTCCGTTATGGTTTGATTGGTATGACGGATGTCAGTATTAGTGTGGCCTATATAATTCTCTTGGCTTTGGCTGCGGGCTTGTCAGTGACGGTGTGGTACTTATTCTACTCTGGTCGCGGAGTACGCATGTAAGTATATGAAAGTGACTTGGCTAGTAGCAGGAAGTAGTGTGATACTGACAATGTTTATTGGATATTATTTTCTCTTTATGAATAAACCAAACACTACGGAGAGTGGCGCTGCCTGTGATATTAATGGCTGTGTCGAAATGACGCCGGAGCAGGCACGGATTCTGCGTGATAAAGGGACGGAGCCGCCGTTTAGTAGCCCGCTCTATAATGAACACCGCAAAGGCACGTATGTGTCGGCTGATAATAACGAACCAGTCTTTCGGTCGGAACAAAAGTTTGATTCTGGTACGGGCTGGCCAAGTTTTTGGGCTCCTATCAGTCCCGATGCCATCAAGACTGATACTGACACGACCTTTGGCATGACTCGTACTGAAGTACTCTCGAAAGCTGGTGGTCATCTGGGGCATGTCTTTAATGATGGTCCAGAACCAACAGGTCTGCGTTACTGTATCAATGGTGACGCCCTGAAGTTTATTCCTGATGAGGAAAAGTAAAAGGCAGCGAACGCGTTTGCGTCGCTGCCTTGGGGTTAGATATGCCGTACCAACAGGCCAAAGGCAACAAAGATGTCGGTAATGCCGGCGACCATGCCTAAGGTCTTCCAGAGTGATGGCTCGAGCGGTTGCTGGAGCTTCATCATGAATACCCCATTGAGGGCAAAGAGAATGCAGACGATAATTTTCTGATGGACGGTCATCTATGCTCCTTTCGAGCATGAGTGGTGGAAATGTACGATGGTGTATTATTATACAAATAGGAAGAAAAGTCAATAGTGATAAACCTATGAAAAAAGCGACGTTTGGGGCGGGGTGTTTCTGGGGAGTGGAGGCATTGTATCGAAAAGTTCCAGGAGTAGTAGAGGCTTTTTCTGGTTATACTGGTGGTCATACGGAGAATCCTACTTATGAAGAAGTGTGTAGTGATCATACGGGTCATGCGGAAGCGGTAGAAGTAACCTATGATCCAGAAAAGGTAAGCTATGACCGACTGCTTGAAGTTTTTTGGATGAATCATAATCCAACCACTCCGAACCAACAGGGACCGGATATTGGTTCACAGTATCGGTCCGTCATTTTTTACCATGATGAAGAACAGAAAAAGTTGGCCGAAGCATCGAAACAAGCTCTTGAACAGTCAGGGAAGTGGCAAAAACCGATTGTGACCGAAATTGTCCCGGCGAGTACTTTCTATAAGGCAGAAGAGTACCATCAACGGTATTTTGAGAAACTTGGCATTGAATCAACCTGTCATTTGTAAACTCTTGCTTTTTTGGCTTAGCTATGCTATCATAAGAGCGTTGTAAGTTTTCTCTCTGGAAGACGCTTCGACGAGACATTCGGTTGCCAAACTTGAATTCCGTGAAAAGTTAGAGCCAGAATTAAGGGAAGGTCCACTTACACGGTAATCAAGTGAGTAGATTCGATATGGCAACCAAACTCTATGTTGGTGGCGTGTCCTACGGTACAACCGAGGATGGTCTGCGCGATGCTTTCGCACAGGCTGGCAATGTCGCTTCTGCCAAGATCATCATCGACAAGATGACTGGCCGCTCCCGCGGTTTTGCATTCGTCGAGATGGCCACAGAAGAAGAAGCCCAGAAGGCTATTGAAATGTGGAATGGCAAGGAGCTCGAAGGCCGCACGCTGACTGTCAACGAAGCTCGTCCTTTGGAAGAGCGCCCTCCTCGCAGCAACGGCGGATACAACGGCGGTGCTCAAGGTGGAAGTCGTTGGTAATTTTTGAAAACGCTTTGGCGTGATCAAGAAACAAAACAGTTCCGAGAAATCGGAGCTGTTTTTGTTTTGCTTTGGACTTTGAGAAAGGTTTTTTTCGGTGGTATAATAAAAAGGCAAAAATAAAAAACACATTTCTTCAATGATTTTTTCTCTTTACCGCGGGAAGACAGCGTTGGTGATTATTGTCGGAGCTTTGGTAACAGTGAGTTTAGTAGCTGCTGCTGGTTTTTATTTTGTAGAAAATCGAGCAGCGAACAAGGCGCTCCAAGAAAAAATAGCAGAGCAAGAAGGTGAGTCAACAGCTTTTCAGGATGCTCTTTCTGGAGACGTTTCTTATCCTCAGTGGGTAGATGAGCAGTCTGCTCAAAATTCTTCTGAAGGAGAGGAAGATTCTTCTTCTGGTTTTCAGAGTCCGCCTTATCTGGTTCCTGGAGATGGATCAGGTACGGATACTGATGTTACCGATGAGGATGGTGGCGATGATGGTAATCTGCTTGACGACGACGAGTTTGATTTTGATGATTATGACGACGATTACGATAATGACGTCTACCGTCTTGAAGTAAAGGATGGGAAGTTGTATACCCCTGGAGGAAGCGAACTTATACCACGAGGTTTTAGTTGGGGAGCCTGGGGAACGCATCAAGACGGTGATGCAGGAAGGAATGTGGATGAAGGAGCCAACATGGTGCGTATCCCGCTGCGCTGGTGGGGAATATATTCGGAAGATACTATCGATAGTCGGAACGATGATGCTCCAGGGCATATTAACCCTGATCATTTGGATGAATTGGATCGGATGGTGAAGGAAGCTTCCGCTGCTCATCTGTGGATTGATTTGTTTATTGATTCAGACTGTGGCCAAAATGGTACTCAGGAAGGCGGTACGAAAGATTACTGTGATCTGCATAATGACTATGGATCTGCTGGGCATAATTTTTGGACCGATCGTGCTATGCGGACGAAGTTCTTCGAAGTCTGGAAGTTCATAGCTGACCGTTACAAAGACACGCCTTACATTGCTATGTATGAGCTTTTGCCAGAGCCCAATCCTACCACGTTTACCTCGGCAGATATCTCCACTTTTTATCAAGAGTTAATAGAAGTAGTGCATCCTATTGATCCTCGCACGCCATTTCTCATTGGGGGCCGATCGTACATCACCAAGCAAATAGAATCCTCGTACATTGATACTGAACTTCCCATTATCTATACGGGAAATATGTTCGTTCATATGGATAAAGGGAGTTATGAAGAAATTGTCTATGATTTGCAGTATCGATTGAAACAGATGACGGATTTTCGAACGAAGCATCATGTGCCAGTATACTCACAACAATTAGGCGTTGAATCTGTGGATGATCCAGGTGAAGTCTATGCTGCAGCTCTCTTGTCGACTATGAACGCAAGCCAAACTGGTTGGGCGTGGTGGGAATATCGTCAGCATAATAATAATGAAGGAGGCTACGGTGTCTGGTACGAGAAAAAAGCTGGATGGTTTAAAAAGGATACGGTGCTCAATGTTATTTCTCAATATTTGAAACAATAAGCGTATGTTTTTTCCGGCATACCAAAAAAGAACGATTCTCGTTATTGTGATTGGTACTATCATTACAGTTGCTATAGTAGCGGCTACTGGTTTTTACTTTCTTCAAAATCGAGCTCTTCAGAAGTCTTTGAAGGAACAGATGACAAAAGATGGAGCGAATTCGACTGCTTTTGGTTCTCCTCTTTCAGGGAGCGGCATCTTTAATCCTGATTTTCCCAACGCAGGAACTGCTTCTGGTACAGGAGAAGGGAGTGGAACAGCTGGAACGGAAGGAGGAGAGAGTAGCTCTGGTTTCCAAAGTCCGCCGTACCTAACAGAGAATACTGATTGGAGCGATGATACGGATACTCTGGCTAATGACGATGGATCAACAGATGCGGATAATGTTGACTCACATCGTCTCCAGGTGAAGGGAAGTAAACTGTATGACAGTTCAGGAAACGAGGTGGTACTTCGCGGCTTTAATTGGGGATGGTTTGGTACCGCGCTTGAATCTGATGCGACAGACAATAAGGCTCGCGGGGCTACAGCCGTTCGTATTCCTATGCGCTGGTACTTTGAGGGTACCAAAAGTGATGTCCGAGAAACAGGGGGAACCTGTAATATGTCTTCTTCTGGGCTACAGACGATTGATTCCAACGTAGCCTGGGCTATCAAGAATCATCTCTGGGTAGTGCTTTTTATGGGGTCAGATCTAGGTGCTGGTAATTCGGACGATAATTACTGGACTGATCCAGCGCTTAAAGCAGAATTCAAAGCCACCTGGCTGTGTATCATAGAGCGCTACAAGAATGTTCCATATATTGGAGCGTATGAAATCCTTTCTGAGCCCCATCCAAAGAAATCCTATACTAATGGTGATCCCGAAAAGGCGGTACGAGAATTTTACGAAGAGATGATTCAAGCTATTCGTACCGTTGATAGCGAAACACCACTCATGATTGGGCCCAATGATCATTATGAAGTCTTGGAACTCTCCAGTTTGTATACCACAGTAGATCCGAATATCATCTATACGTTTAATTTCTACTACCCTTCGGAGTATGTGAAACAGACGAAAGATGGAGGGGGAAAAACGTATTATTATCCGGGAACACTTAAGTTGAAAGATGGCTCTACGGTGATGAATGATAAGTCATATCTGGAGGATATGCTCAAGAATGGAGTAGATTTCCGAAGTGATCACGATGTGCCCATCTTTATTAATCAGGTTGGTATTCGTTCTGGAGTTCCGGATTCGAAAACCTATATTACCGACGTTCTGGATCTTTTCAAAAGCTACGATATCGGCTGGACGTACTGGACATATCGAGTGCGAGGAGATGTGGATGATATTGGTATTTATTATCAAGATCAAATTACCAATGTGTGGGGCGTGAAGTCTGATTGGCTGG
>CAYYET010000046.1:0-8127 GCA_964471075.1 uncultured Bdellovibrionales bacterium | reverse complement strand
GAACGCGAGTGGATTGTATCAAAAAGGGAAAAAGACGTCAATAAAAAGTTAAAGGACCCGCTGAAGCGCTGTTCAGGGGGTCCTCGAGAGTTGGGGGGGTGAGAGTTCGTGCCTCAGCGCTGGCTAGCCGAGGCCTTGAACCTCGTGCTGGCGCTTTTCTGCTTCCGGTGAAGCATATAGCTACCTCCTCGGGTTGTGCAGTCTGCGCGACAGACTGCGGTTCGTGAGAACGCGCTGGCTAACCACCGGCCCATCCGGTGTGCTGGCGCAAACGGCGCAGAACGATCATGGCGACTCCTTCGTCGGTTGGTCGCTGTGCAGAGCTAACCGTCGACCGAAACGACGTGCTGGTTGCACCGCGACACCGTTGTCGCAGGCTTCTTGGCGATCATGGCCAGGCCCTTCTTGGGTCAGGCCACCAGGTCGGCCGCGGTGCCCATCGTCAGGGCGCCGGCGCCGGCGGGCAGCAGGGTCGTGGAGTCGTTGGTCGTCAGCGCGACGTTGGAGCGGCCGGCAGCGAAGTGCGCGGCGGCCAGAGCGATGGTGCAGCGGGCCGTATGGAACGACGCAGACATCGACGTCGGCGGAGCGGTGGCATGCGGATGACGCATGGGATTCTCACTTTCTCGTAGTTGCGAATGTACCGATTGAAAGAGGAGACACGGTGGATTTGACCCGCGTGTTTGAGGCTACAGGCATGGAGATGGAATCTCCGATACTCGGAACTTCACCTCTTCTTCCGAAACGGCAGAGTAGCTACTTATCAAGTATTCACTCTGCTATTTCGGATTCTCAGCTTTTTACAAAGTACTAACCCTCAAAATAAGGGTTTTTTGACTCTTTGTCAAAATCGTATCTTTAAGGATACGAAAATGCATTATACACCCGAGAGGTAATTTTGTCAAGTCTCATCAAGTGCTTTATTAAGCCTTAAAAAAGATACAGGGTCCCACAAGCAGTTGCTCGGGGACCCTGGTTGGAGGCCGACCTTAATGGTCGGGGCTGGCGACAGTCCGGTTCAGGCGGCTTTCTTGGCCGGCGTCGTGAAGTCCCAGTCGCTCTTGGGCGGCGCACCGGACAGGTAGACGGCCTGGTGCATGTTGCCGCGCGGCGGACCTTGTTGAGCCGGTTTCATGGGAAAACTCCTTTCGGTCGTTGCGAACCCGCCTCGAGGAAGCCTCAAAACGGTAGATTAAATATGCAGGAAGAGAGCTTCTTTGTCAAGCTTAAAGGAAAAAGCTCTAGAGGGATGCTCTAGAGCTTGAAAATGAAGTCGCTACTCTTGAGGAGCGAGCTTCTGCAGAATCTTCTGGATTTTTTCTTCCAGCGTGGCTTTCGTAAATGGCTTGACGATGTAGCCGGCGGCGCCGCTCTGGGCCGCTCGCACGATGTCTTCCTTGCGTGCCTCGGCCGTTACTATCAGCACCGGCAGGTGTTTGAGCGTGTCGTCGGTTTTGATGGCCTGAAGGAGCTCGAAGCCATTCATGTTCGGCATGTTGACGTCTGTGACGACGAAGTCGAACTTCGTCGTCTTGAGCATGCCCAGAGCGACCGCACCGTCTTCGGCTTCTTCACAGTAGTTGCAGCCCATCTCCTTGAGCAGGCCACGGACAATGCGGCGCATGGTCGAAAAGTCATCGACCACGAGAAATTTCAGATCACTGGGGTTCATGATGCCTCCTGGACAGGGTGGGAAAGAACCCTGTGAAAGTATAATGATTTCCCAAGAATGTCAAGGATGGATGGCCTTGTATTCGCGCCACTGTTTTTCGGACCAATCTTTAGGCTTGGTTGTGTAGACAGTTTCTTGTCCTGGATGAGGGAAAAGGCTGGGAGATTTGTAGTTACTCCAGAAGCTATCACGGATAAAGTTTTGTCCTTCGGCATTGTTTACCTCTTGGGTAAAGACTGTCTTCATACTGCCATCAGGATTCCAGGCCAGAATGTGAGGGCCATCCACGTTGACGGTACGGCCATCACGCGTTCCAAAGAAACGGAAAGTGAGATCATAACCATCAATACTGGACTGCATGAGGACGTAGCCAGGAGTATTATTGGTAAATTCTAGATCAGGCTTGGGAATATAAACCGTTGCATCCATACCATAGGGTTTGTAATATTGGACGGGATAGGCATGATTACGACGTTCAGTAATTTTCATCCCGCTATAAATAGCAGCACGGAACACGGTACTTGATACCTGGCAGATACCACCACCGAACTCGGGAGTAGTCTGGTTATTTTTGATCACGAGTTCTGGGAGATAGCCATGCTCACCATCAACCTCACCGAGATGATCGACAAAGGAAAAGTTTTCTCCGGGAGCAATAAGAATATTTTGAAATTGCTGCAATGCTCGATTAATATTGTAGATACGGTTCTTGGGTGAGCCACGGAAATTTGTCTTGCCTTCACCGACCAGTTCCTTGAGTCCGAGTTTTTCTCGGTCACTACTTACGAGTGCTGGTTTAGCAACTTCGGTAGGAAGAGTAATAGAAAGAGAGAGGGTACTCAAATTCTCAGAAAGAAGGGTGCGGAGAATAATAGCGACACTTTCATCTTGATTCAAAACACGACCAAGTTTTTCTGGTTCGACGACTACGATCTGGTTATTGCTATCAGCTCCAAAGACCGCATCTTTAGGGTCTTGGTTTACTTTGGTGGAGAAGGTATCAATAAAGCTTTTGATATTTTCTTCTTCAGCTACTCGAATGGAACGAATGGCTGTGCGTTCGTGAGCGTAGCGCGACAAGGCAAAAGTACAGTACAGTTTTTCGGTTGGGCAGTAAGTCGTATCTTCTATTTCTGATGGCTGGTTTTGATTGGCGACCAGCGTGGTATCAGTGCGAAACCAGGAGGTAATCTCGGAAGCAGGCAGGGTTTCGGTATAGTCTGCTGCCTTTATTTCAATAGAAAGTGGTAAACGATCACTGGCCTGAACCGGAGCCGCATTTAAAAACCCGGCAGCACATCCGAGGTAGAGAGAAAGAGTGAAAACAATGCGAGGAGAAATAAGCATGAGAGAAAAAAGGAACGCCGACCCCATCGAAACGGAACCGGCGAAAAACTTGTCCCGTATTGAGGCTGGTTTAAAATCCGCGTACCTGTATTTTTTTCGTTTTAGTAGTATCAGCTTTAGGCAAACGAATGGTCAGGATACCATTTTTGAGAGAGGCGTCAGCTTTTTCAGGAATCACATCAACTGGTAAGAGAACTGAACGGGAGAAAGAGCCCCAGTAGCACTCTTGGTAATAATAGTTACCGTTTTCCACCTCTTCTTCGTTCTTGCGTTCACCTTTAACCGTTACCATGTCGTTGTTGATAGAAACATCAAGATCTTCAGGTTTGACACCGGCAATCGTAGACTTAATCACGATATCGTTTTCAGTCTGATAGACATCGATAGTGAGTTGACCCTCAGCGCCTTCTGGTTCCTGGGAAAAAGCTGGCTGAGACCAAGGCTCTTCTTCCCGAACGGCAAAAGACATGGTTTCTTCACGCATAGCGATAGGAGATTCTTGTTCTTCGGTGTACACAGGGACTTCGTTAAATTCGTCACCCTCAACACTTTTCGCTCCGGTCAAACGTTCGAAGAAGGACTTTTTTTGTTTTGTCATACAAAATCGTTAAGGGATAATCGTTTCCAGTATAGAATATTTCATGGTAGGGCGCAACCGATTAGGCCCAAGGGAAAAAAGAGAGGACGGTATTGTATAGGGCATGGAGGAAAAAGGCTAGAGAAAGGGGAAAAACCAAGCCGAAGAGCAAACTTTGAGATCTACGAAGAAAGGCCAGGAGGAGTATGCTGGTCGCGATATGAAGGAGGGTAGTACCAAGAAGAAACCAGGAGTCTTGAGACAGGGGTCCAGTAGTCAGAGCCAGTATGCCTTCAAGTGAAGCAAAACCTAGACCAAAACAGAGGGCCGAAAGGAGGGTGGTACGGAACGTTGTTAAAGAAGTATTGAAGCGTATTAGGTATTGGCGGAGAAAGAGGTACTTCGACCCTTCTTCAATCAGAGCCGTAGTCGCAATCAGAGCAAAGCTTGAAAAATCAAAGGTAAGTGAAGTGTAATCGTAGAGATGGGTAACATTGAGAAAGACCATTTCCAACAGAAGAGCAAAGCTTGCTCCAAGAATGCCGAAAATAATGGCTATGAAAACCATAGACTAGGAAACAAGATCTGAGAGATATTTCTCGAGTTCGCTGATCAAGTTGTTGGTTTGAGTAAGGCTTTCCCGGTTTTGTTCCAAGATATGTGCCGGAGCATTGTGAACAAAGCGTTCATCACTAAGCCGCTTTTCAATACCAGCTTTGTATTTTTCAGCTGCTTCTTTTTCTTTGGTCAAACGGGCTCGTTCTTTTGCGACATCAATAAAGCCACTGAGATGAACGAAAGCAGAAACCGTACCGATGGCAATACGAGCTGTTTCTTTTGGTTGTTCACTGTCAGTTGTAATGATTATTTCTTCGATACGAGCTAAGCGTTCGATGAGCGGCAGATAGGTCTCCCAAGTGGCTTTTTCTCCGATCAGAGTGAGCCAGGGCTTTACGCTAGGATCGACATGATAGACGGCGCGGACGTTGCGAATCTTTTGAATCAAATCGATAATATTTTGAAAAGTGGTATCAGGAGTACTCTCAGAGGGAGCTTGTGGCCAAGAAGCGACCATGAGTGGCTGTTCTTCTTTTGGATGAAGTGACTGAAACAAGGCTTCGGTGACAAATGGCATAAACGGATGCCAGAGTTTCAAAAGATCGTCAAAGAGAGAGTGTAAAACAGTATCGTTCTTTTCAATCTTATGAATTTCCACATACCAATCAGCGTATTCGTTCCAGGTAAAGTCACGCAAAGTTTCAGCAGCCAGAGAAATATTGAAATTCTCTAGATGACGAGTGACATCGTTTCTGGTAGCAGCAAGACGGCTCAAAATCCAGCCATCAGCGGCACTGCGCTCCTTAGTTTCAGCATTGTTTTGTTGGCTGACATAGCGGCCAATATTCCAGAGCTTATTAGCAAAGTTGCGGAAAGATTCTACTTTTTTGTAGGACAGAGCAATATTGTTCCCTGGAGCATTACCGGTGATGAGCGCCATACGAAGAGCGTCCGTGCCGTACTGATCAATCAATTCAATAGGGCTGATAACATTGCCTTTACTCTTACTCATCTTTTGGCCATGTTCGTCGTTGACCAGTCCATGGAGATAGACATGACGGAAGGGAACTTCTTTCTTAAGATAGAGACTAAAAATGACCATGCGAGGTACCCATTTAAAAATGAGGTCGTGACCAGTTTCCATGACAGTTGTAGGGTGGTAGGTCGCAACATCGGCTGATTCTGGATAACCAAGTGCTAAAAGGGGCCACTGACCAGAGGAAAACCAGGTATCAAAAGTATCTGTCTCCAGCGTAATTGTGCCACCACATTCGCATGTCTCACCAACTTTAGCATCAATATACCCCTTGTTACAGGAGGTACAATACTGAGCTGGGATAGGAATGCCCCAAACAATCTGACGAGAAATATTCCAGTCGATGGTATTTTCCATCCAGTAGGTAAAAATCTTTTCGTAATTCTTGGGATGGAAAGTAATTTCCTTATTATCACGAACGGCTTTGAGAGCTAATTCGGCAAGAGGTTTCATTTTCACAAACCATTGATCACGGGCTTGTGGTTCGATAACTGTTTCGCATTTATAGCAAACTTTTTTTACGTTGTGATAATTTTCGTCGATCTTTACCAAGAGGCCTTTTTTCTCAAGCTTCTCAACAATTTTTTCCCGAGCCTCATCAATGGGCATGCCAGTAAATTCCTCGGCAATAGGTAGTAGTTTTCCATTTTCATCAATAATTTGCTCACCATCGAGATGATACTTGGTTGCCAGTTCGAAATCTACCTGAGAATGCCAAGGAGTAATGGTCATCACTCCAGTCCCAAACTCTCTATCCATGATTGGATCTTTGATGATAGTAGCTTCAATCGGACCATTGATCCATTCAACAGTTAGTTTATCTCCGTGCTTATACTTCGCATACCGTTCATCATCGGGATGCATGATGACATACTTGTCGCCGAACTTCGTTTCTGGACGAACAGTAGCGATATCAAAAGGACCATACTTAAAGTAGTATAGTTTTGAAACGGTTTCTTTACTTTCCGTTTCTACATCAGAGAGACCGGTTTGGTGCTTTGAACACCAGTTCACGATGCGCTTGCCACGATAGACAAGCCCATCACGAAACATAGTGCGAAAGGTTTCTTGAACGACAGAAACAATCTTGGGATCAAGGGTAAACGCATTACGACTCCAGTCACAGCTGGCTCCCAAGCGGCGCAGATCGTCTTCCATGAAACGCTTGTTCTCCATGGTGAAGTCGTAGATTTCTTCGTAAAGTTTTTCACGAGACAAATCAAAACGAGAACGCCCCTCTTTTTCGAGTTTTCGTTCGTAGACAACTTGTGTTTCAAAGCCGGCATGATCAGCACCTGGTACCCAGAGTGCTTTCTTGCCATTCATGCGTTGGAAACGGGTCAGGATATCTTCAATCGTGACAAAAAGAGCATGACCTGCATGGAGGCGGCCATTGGCATTTGGGGGTGGCATGATAATCGAAAAAGCTTCGGTTCGGTCGCCAGGGAGATTATCAGGGTTGAAAAAACCACTCTTTTCCCAGAGGGTGTAGAGTTTTTCTTCCCAATCGGAAGCAGTGTAGGTTTTTGGAAGTTCTTTTTCCATGTTTCTTACGGTACCACGGAAAAACCCCTCTTTCAAGGGAAAGAAGAAGCCCCGGGACCTGGTGGATCTCGGGGCAAAGGTCACGGAGTGACTTTCGGGGCTCTCGCGGGTGACAGCATCGAACAGTGAAGAACAAAAATGAACACGTTGGTTCTTTAAGAAAAGAATAGCAAAAGTTTATGGAAAAGGCAATGGACTATTCACCCCTGCCTTTTTTCAGTTTTTTGAAGTCAAAAATAGGAGCGAAGAGATCGTCTGTAAGAGCTGGTTTGAAATAGGTAAGTTCTTGGGGGGTCGGAGAAGAGGTGGCAAATTCAATGAATGGAATCTTGGTGATAAGTGCCAGCGGAGTTTGTTCGTTACCTTCGCCCATAGTGAGCGAGGCTGCAGTGGCAAGGGCGTCCACGTGATTGGCATGGGTAGTAAAGCGGTCGCCAAAAATATCAGGCACATGTTCGTAGCCTTTGAGGCCTTTGAAACCACTCCAGCCAATAGCGACTCCGGTCACACCACGACGCAGCGGACTGGAATGACTATCCACAATGATAACGCCAATGTTTTTTGCTCCAAAACGTTTCGTGAGATGGATACGAACCCTTTTGGCAGTTTGGTAACTATCTTTAGGAAGCAGTGAGTAGTAGCCGCTGGTGTTAGAGGCATCCATGCCGGCTCGAGCGATGAAGGCGTTATCTTTGATAGTAATAGGCACGCCATAGCGACTGGCTTTTTTGGTGAGGTAGTAGTCAGCTTCTTCCTTGAGAGTAGCCTCACTTATTTTTTTGAGTGGCAGTACGCGGCCCTCACACAATGCGACCACCTTGGAAGTAATGACCAGTACAGAGCCTTCAGCGATCTTTTTGATGTGACGGTCAAGAAAAGCGAAGAGAGCAGTGGAGCGCGGTAAAACCTTTTCAGTTTTGATCGGTGTGACAATCATGCCCGGTGGTACTACTTTGAATAAAAGACGACATTACTTCTTTAGGTCGGTTATTGTTTATAATTTTTTTCAGTAATACATTGTATTTAGTTTGAATAAGATATTTTCAAAGTTGTCCCACCGGGCATAGTGAGGCAAGCGGCATGTTGGCATCTGGTTCAAGAGTGAGATGAGTGTTTACGAGTGTTGCTTTCTCTGTTTCAGAAAGATGCTCGTGACGAACCGCAGCGGCAATAGCAATCATAGCAGCGTTGTCGAGAGAATAAGCAAAGTCTGGTGTGAGGAACTGCGTGTTGGGGAATTTTTCGGCGATCAACATTTCAAGACGCTCTCGTAGTCGGACATTAGCCGATACTCCTCCGGCAATGACAAACGTAGCAGGCGCATACTGCGTCAAGGCTTTTTCTGTTTTTCCTACGAGTACATCAACCACGGCTTCTTGAAAGGCGTGACAC
>CAYYET010000045.1:2422-8456 GCA_964471075.1 uncultured Bdellovibrionales bacterium | reverse complement strand
TGAATATCTCCTCCAGAGTTTTGAAAAGTCCAACGCCTTTACCTCGATGAACCAGGTACCACGCGTAAAGAAAGGACAAATTGTTGAAAAGGGAGAAATGCTGGCTGACGGCGCTTCAACAGATCATGGTGAACTGGCTCTCGGACAAAACATGGTCGTAGCCTTCATTTCTTGGGAAGGATTCAGCTATGAAGACGCTATTGTTGTTTCAGAACGTATTGTGCAGCAGGATCGTTGGAGCTCTATTCATATTGAAGACTTCTCGATCGATGTCCGTGATACCAAGCTTGGGCCGGAAGTGGTCACTCGCGATATTCCAAACATTGGAGAAGATCGTCTGAAGAACCTTGATGAAAGCGGTATTATTCGTATCGGTGCCGAAGTATCTTCTGGTGATATCTTGGTTGGAAAAATTACCCCCAAGGGTGAAGGTGATCTGACGGCCGAAGAACGCTTGCTTCGTGTGATTTTCGGTGAAAAATCTCGTGACGTGAAAGACTCTTCTCTCTACTTGCCACACGGTGAACACGGTAAAGTAGTGGATGTGAAGATTTTCTCTCGTGAACGTGGTGATAAACTCCCGATGGGTGTGTTTGAACAGATCCAGGTATCGGTGGCTCAGATGCGTAAGATCTCTGTCGGTGACAAGCTCGCAGGGCGCCATGGAAACAAGGGTGTTATCTCGATGGTTGCAGCCGCTGAAGATATGCCGTACCTGCCTGATGGAACACCGGTAGATGTTATCCTGAACCCTCTGGGTATTGCTTCCCGTATGAACATCGGTCAGATTCTCGAGACGCACTTGGGATGGGCCGCTTTGAAGCAGGGATACAAAGTAGCGAGCGTTGCGCTTGATGGTGTATCAGAAGGTGATATTAAGAATGAATTGAAGAAGGCGGGACTGCCAGAAAATGGTAAGATCCGTTTGATTGATGGAAAAACTGGTCAGCCGTTTGATAACGAATCAACGGTCGGTGTCATGTACATCATGAAACTGAACCACTTGATTGAAGACAAGCTTCATATGCGAAGCATCGGTCCCTACTCGCTCATTACCCAGCAGCCGCTTGGTGGTAAAGCGCAGTTCGGAGGCCAGCGCTTTGGAGAAATGGAAGTATGGGCTCTCGAAGGATACGGCGCTGCCTACACATTGCAAGAAATGCTCACTATCAAGTCCGATGATGTCTTGGGTCGTTCCAAGGCGTATGAGTCGATCATCAAGGGCGAGCCAATCAAGAGTCCAAACCTACCAGCTTCGTTCCATGTATTGGTGAACGAACTGAAGGGCCTGTGTCTCAATGTCGAATTGAAGGGTGCCAAAACAGAGGTCGAGCATGAAGACGAAGAAGCGGATCTCGAAACGGTTTAACCTTCTCACTTACTAGATTCATTCAAATTCTATGGAAAACATTACTAAAGTAAGCGATTTCGACAGCGTGAAACTGACGCTCGCTAGCCCGGATCAGATTCTCGATTGGTCACATGGCGAAGTTACCAAGCCGGAAACGATTAACTATCGTACCCAGCGCTACGAACCAGATGGTTTGTTCTGTGAAAAGATTTTCGGCCCTTCGAAGGATTGGGAGTGTTACTGTGGTAAGTACAAGCGTATTCGTTACAACGGTATCGTTTGTGACAAGTGTGGTGTCGAAGTGACTCGCTCAATTGTGCGTCGTGAACGCATGGGCTATATCAAGCTTGCGACCCCAGTTTCTCATATCTGGTTCCTCCGTGGCGTGCCGTCTAAGATCGGTTTGGTGTTAGGTATTTCTCCTCAAGATCTGGAGCGTGTGATCTACTTCTCTTCCTACATTATTATGGAGGTTGATGAGAAGTTGAAAACCCAGTCACTTGATGCTCTGGAAAAAGAATACAAGAGCAAACAGAAGGAAATGAAGGCCGCTGAGAAGGATGCTAAGAAGCTTGAGTCTCAGTTGGAAGAACTGAAGGATCAGTACCGGGCTACCAAGGAAGATATCAAGAACGTTCGTCCCTACCAGATTCTTTCTGAAGTAGATTACTTTAATCTCTCGAGTCGTTTCGGGCAGATCTTTACCGCTGGTATTGGTGCTGAAGCCATCCGTAAGATTCTTGAAAAGATTGAAATTCCAACTCAGCTCAAGGCCCTGAAAGAAGAACTACGTACGGATGAAAGTCTTGATCAGAAGAAGCTTCTCCAGCGTTTGAAGGTGTATCAGGGATTCGAAAAGGCACAATTGCGTCTTGAATGGATGCTGCCGACTGTTATCCCGGTGATTCCGCCGGATCTTCGTCCGATGGTAGCTCTTGATGGAGGACGTTTTGCTACGTCTGATTTGAACGATCTTTATCGTCGTATCATCAACCGCAACAATCGTTTGAAGAAGCTCATGTCTATTGGAGCTCCAGAAGTTATTACGCGCAACGAAAAGCGTATGCTTCAGGAAGCAGTCGATGCGCTCTTCGATAACAGTGCTCGCCGAGGGCAAGCCTCAACGGCTGCTTCAACCGGTCAGCGTCGAGCTCTTCGTTCTTTGGCTGATGCCTTGAAAGGAAAGCAGGGACGCTTCCGTCAGAACCTCCTCGGGAAGCGGGTAGACTATTCTGGTCGTTCGGTTATTGTGGTTGGTCCAAAGTTAAAACTTCATCAGTGTGGTTTGCCAAAGAAAATGGCTTTGGAACTCTTTAAGCCGTTTATCATCAACAAACTGATTGATAAGGAATACGCTCATAACGTGCGTACGGCTGGTCGTATGGTGGATGCTGAAACCGAAGAAGCCTACGAAATTCTCGACGAAATCATTGAACACCACTACGTACTCTTGAACCGCGCTCCAACCCTGCACCGTTTGTCTATTCAGGCATTTCAGCCGGTATTGATTGAAGGAAAAGCTATTCGTCTCCACCCACTCGTTTGTGAAGCGTTCAACGCTGACTTCGATGGTGACCAGATGGCTGTGCACGTACCACTCACTGATCAGGCTCGTCACGAAAGTGCCAACATCATGCTTTCTTCCAAGAACCTGCTCAAGCCAGCCTCTGGAGAACCAATCGTTTCTGCTCGTCTCGATATGGTACTCGGTGCTTACTATCTCACCCACATCAAACCTGAAGGGAAGGGTATGGGTAAGGCGTTCGGAACGATGGATGAAGCCATCTTGGCTTATCAGAACGCATTGGTAGAAGTAAACGCGGCTATCAAGCTCTCCTGGCAGGGGAAGATTATCGACACTTCGGTAGGGCGTATTCTGTTGAATGATGTTTTGCCAGAAAGCATGCGCTTCGTGAATGAAGAAATGACCAAGAAAGATTTGAAGGTGCTTATGTCTCGTATTCTTGAGACCTTGGGACAGGACGAAGCAGCCAAGTTTGCTGATCGTATGAAGGATCTGACTTTCAAAGTAGCTTCTCGTTCGGCTATCAGCTGGGGTATGGATGATTTGACGGTACCAAAAGAGAAAGCCGCACTCATGGTGGCAGCCGAAGAGCAGATCAAGGAAGTAAAGAACCAGTACAACATGGGTCTCCTGACCAACGAGGAACGCAAGAACAAGGTTATCGAAATTTGGAACGACACCAAGAATAAGATTACCGATGCGGTACGAGGCAATATCGACAAAGAAGGTCCAGTACACGCCATGGTGTATTCCAAGGCTCGTGGTTCTGAATCAGTTGTGGTGCAGATGACGGGTATGAAGGGGTTGATGGCTGGTCCTACTGGTGAAACCATTGAATTGCCAGTGAAGAGCTCATTCAAGGAAGGATTTAACGTTCTTGAATACTTCATTTCGACTCACGGTGCTCGTAAAGGTATGGCGGATACCGCGTTACGTACCGCTACCGCTGGGTATCTGACGCGTCGTTTGGTTGATGTATCTCAGGATATCATCGTCCGAGAAGAAGATTGTCATGACACTGAAGGTACGTACCTCTACCGAGAAGATTCTGATGCTATTGGCCAGAGTTTTGCCAGCCGTATCGAAGGTCGTGTGACTGCCGAAGCGATCAAGGATCCAGAAACCAAGGAAGTGATCGTGAAGAAGGGGGTACTCATCAATCGTGAACAGGCTAAGGCTGTAGAAGGTAAGGCTATTCCAAAGGTAAGGATCCGCTCATTGGTTGCGTGTCGCTCTCGTCGTGGAGTCTGCCGTATGTGTTATGGTGTCGACCTCGGCCGTAGCGCTTTGGTAGAACTGGGTGCTTCTGTGGGTGTGGTGGCTGCTCAGGCTATCGGTGAACCGGGAACGCAGCTGACCATGCGTACCTTCCATATCGGAGGTGTTGCCGGTTCTGACATTACTCAGGGTCTCCCACGTGTCGAAGAAATCTTTGAAGCTCGTACTCCGAAAACTGAATCTATTCTCTCTGAAGTAGATGGTCAGGTGAAAGCGATTGCTCGTGATGGCGCCAAAGTGGTGAAGATCACAGTGGTGGATAATGAGAAAAAGGAACACGAGTACCAAGTACCACAAAACGTAGCGCTCAAGGTGAAAGAAGGTGATTTGATCTCCGTAGGTACTGTGCTTTCTGAAGGTCATATCGATCTCCGTAAACTCTTTACCGTCATGGGCCAAGAAGCGGTGCATCGCTATATTATCCGAGAAATCGAAGAGATTTATGCTACTCAGGGTGAAGCCATCAATGACAAGCACATTGAAGTCATCATTCGTCAGATGCTCTCTCGTATTCGCGTAACCGATCCAGGAGATAGCTTACTCCTCCCCGGTGATATCGTAGAAAAAGATCAGTTCGAAGAAGCCAACGAAGATGCGAAGGCCAAGAAGGGTCGCGAAGCCGTTGGTGAACCGATGGTCTTGGGTATTACCAAGGTAGCGCTCTCCACGGAATCCTTCCTCTCTGCAGCTTCCTTTATGGAGACCGCTCGTGTCCTCATCAATGCCGCTGTGGCTGGTAAGGAAGACCGTTTGCGAGGACTGAAAGAAAACGTGATTATCGGACGCCTTATCCCAGCTGGTACGGGATATCGTGGTCTCGATACCGAAGAAGCTGCTTAAGCTTTGCATGTGCCCAGCACTTCCAAAACACCCCTTAAAAGAGGGGTGTTTTTGTTTAAAAAAAGAGGTATACTACGGTCAATGTAATTTTCTAATACTTCATTATGGGATTTGAGGACGTACCGAAGTCAGGAGCAGCCGATGAGGAAGAAAAACCACTAGCTTTAGAAACGCCAGGAGAGGAAGAGGAACGTTTGAGAAAACTCAAAGAGACTCAAGAGTCAGTACCTGGAGAATCAGAAGGGGCAACGAAAAACTATATTGAAGCTCAAGAGAGAGCTGCTGATGCTGCTTCAGCGTATGAAGCAGTTCAGGAGGAAGCTGTAGTAGCTTTTCAAAGAGATGAAGCAGCAGCCAAAGAAGTGCTGAAGAATATTCAGGAAGCGCCGATTGCTGCAGAGCCTCGAGTTACTGAAAAGGTTTCTACTGAAGCTCCTCAGGCGAAAGAAGAGTCTGTTTCAGGTTTTAAAAAACTATTGAAGAAATTAAAATTTTGGGAAAGAGAAGAGTTTTCGGCAGCGGAACAATTAAAGAAACATGATATTGCAAAAAATATTGCAAGCGGCAACATTACTGAAGCTCGTAGTATGTTGGTTTCTCGTGAACTTCCTAAAAGAACAAACGAAGACAAAGAGGCTCTCATGGCAGAGTTTGAGAATATGGTGTCAGCTCAGGTAGAAACTTTGGTGAAAGCAAATGATACAGAACAGATGAAGATGCTCATTCAAAATAACAATCTCGATTATATCGGTTCAAGAAATCTAGCCTCCATGCCGAAAGAAGTCATTCAGTCTCCGGAAGTTCAATCACGACTGACTTCCCATCTCGAGTATTTTTTCGGTAATCCCAATCTTGAGTATGGTGTAAATAAAGCAAATGAATACGTGAAACTTGGGCTCATGTCGGCAGAATCTGTCCAAGCGCTCGTTCAGTCCGAAGCTGTTCAAAATAAGTTTGCTGAAACTATTAAAGGAACCTTCTCTGGCAATCTTGAGTATGGTGTAAATAAAGCAAATGAATACGTGAAACTTGGGCTCATG